>CAKMPG010000091.1:0-6814 GCA_927911355.1 Streptococcus mitis
TTTTTTAGTTCGTGCTAATCTCAGGGCACGATTTGGATTGAGACGATTAAATAGTTCTTCCAATTTCTTTTCATTCCAAACATCTGCGGCAGAAACGAAATTACCATCCGCATCTCGGAAAGATATCGGTTTATCTCCCATGATCAGTCTCCTAGTCTACAATTCAAACTCAAATTTTACCAATTCGGACCAAGTCACCATCTTTAGCACCACGCGCACGAAGGGCTTCATCAACCCCATACCACGAAGCTGGCGAGCAAATTTCATGACTGATTCGTCACGATCAAAGTTGGTCATATTAAAGAGTTTCATCAGTTTTTCACCAGAAAGTACCCATGTAGCATCGTCATCACGACTAATTTCAAAGGCTTTTTCTTCCTCGTCAAATCCATAGTAAGCTTCTTCTTCCATATCTGACTCGTCGTAGAGCAAGAATTCTGGTGTCTTATCTAACAATTCAGCTGTCGCATCCAAAAGCGTTGCCAAACCTTGTTTGGTCAAACCAGATATTGGGAAGATAGCTGGCAACTCTTCAAATTCATCGTAGTTTTCAGCCAATTTCTTCTTGAATTCTTCAAGATTTTCCTGACTCTCAGGCATGTCCATCTTTATTAGCTACAATAATCTGTGGACGCTCCATGAGACGGAGGTTATAAGACTCCAATTCCTTGTTAATAGCCAGATAATCCTCATAAGGATCACGTCCTTCGCTAGCTGACATATCAATGATGTGAAGGATGACACGTGTACGCTCAATATGACGGAGGAACTGGGTTCCTAGACCGACTCCCTGACTAGCCCCTTCAATCAATCCTGGTAAATCAGCTACTGCAAAGGATTCGCCTGATTGGGTACGAACCATTCCTAGATTTGGCACAATTGTCGTAAAGTGGTAGGCACCAATTTTAGGCTTAGCTGAGGTGATAACACTTAAAAGTGTTGATTTCCCAACAGAGGGGAAGCCTACTAAACCAACATCTGCCAAGATTTTTAATTCCAATTGTAACTCACGTTCCTGACCTGGTTCTCCATTTTCAGAGATTTCCGGTGCAGGATTTTTTGGTGTTGCAAAGCGGATATTTCCCACGTCCACCACGACCACCGTGGGCAACGATAAATTCTTGACCGTGTTCAATCAAATCTGTCAAGACCTTGCCTGTCTCAGCATCACGCACAGTCGTACCTTGTGGTACTCGAACTCTAAGGTCCTCAGCACCACGACCATGCATCCCTTTGGTCATTCCTTTCTCACCAGAATCAGCCTTGAAATGGCGATTATAGCGGAAATCCATGAGAGTACGTAGACCTTCGTCTACAACGAAGACTACATTACCTCCACGACCACCGTCACCACCCCAAGGACCGCCATTAGGGACATATTTTTCACGGCGAAAGGCAACCATACCATCGCCACCATTACCAGCCTTGACCTTGATCTTGGCTGTATCTAAAAACATACTCATTTTTTTCTTCTCACTTTAAAAAAGGGCTGGGAAATCCCAGTCACAAAATTTTCTTGAATCTATTTTATAGATTACTGAGGGCACCAATTGCAGTTGCAAAAATACCCAAAATACTTGCTACTAACATGATAAGTACGATAAGCAAGGTTAATTTCTCAAACATAGTTTTTTTACGTTTTCCATTATCTCCAAATGCCATTTTTATCTCCTTCGTTACATTCTATTTTCTATTATCTTAGCATGAATTTAGCTAGTTTTCAATAGTCACTTGCTACCGGCGCAATAATCCATAAAATGATATAAGCTACAATTCCTGCCCCATAACAAAATGCAAGAACACCCCATATTACGCGAACGATAGTTGGATCCATATCAAGATAATGGGCCACTCCGGCACAAACACCCGCAATCTTTTTATCAAGACCACTTCTCATTAATTGTTTTTTCATGGCTGTTCCTCTTTCTATTCTTCATGGTCTTTCCAATAATCTCTGATGCTGATTAACTGCTTTTTTGAAGCCTTCAGCATGCGTCTAGAGCCTTTTACGGGCACAGCAACCACCTGTTGCGGTAAATACAAAACTGTCTTAAAGATACGCTGGCTGACCGTATCATCTTTTGCTAAATCTTTCTGGAAGTTATTTGAAATAATGGCATCCAGATAAAACTCATGCACTCGTTTTCCAAAGTTCTCAGCTGAAATCTCGTACAATTTCTCTGATAAGGTATGCTCATCCATATCTGGAGTTGCAATCAGGGCTTCTAAAATAGCCCCAGCCAAATCATGTTCACCGTAGTATAATGTTCCAAACATCTTATCATTGATCAGATTGTCCAGATAAGGATTTCCGTGAGCAATAACTGGCGTTCCACTGGCCAAGCTTTCCAAGTATGTCAAACCCTGCGTCTCACTCGTCGATGCTGAGATGAAGAAATCCGCTGCCTTATAGTAAAGAGCCGTCTCACTAGGAGCAATCATCCCTGTAAAGACAACAGAGTCTTGAATCTCTAGTTTCTGGGCTTGCTCTTTAAGGTCATTCAGATAAGGGCCATCCCCGGCAACTACCAGTTTAACCTTGTCTTCCTCTTTCAGAACTTCTGCAAAAGCTGCTAATACTGCTTGAATATTTTTTTCATAAGAAATTCTGGAAAGACTCAGCAACATCTGTTCGTCCTCTTGAATCCCTAATTTACTACGCAGTTCTTTTAGATTTTCTTGCTTGATTTCTGGACGCTCAAACTTGGCTAATTCAATCCCAGTTGGAATGACCCTTTTTTCAACCTTGACCTTATAGTCAGATAGCAAGTCTCGGACAATCTCACTCGGGCAAATAACCCCATCCACATCATGCAGGAAACCTCTTACTAAGTACTTGACCATACTAGGACGAATCAACATCCCCTTAGCAATATAATGCACGTAGTCTTCGTATTGGGTGTGATAGGTATGGATGACTGGAATCTTCAATTCACGCGCAATCCAAATTCCCAACAAGCCAAGAGAAAATTCTGTCTGAGTATGGATAATATCCAGTTGATATTGTTTAGCAATTTCAAGCGCCTTGCTGAATCCTCGATAGGCAAAGCGGCGATCCTTAAAAGCAAAGAAAGGAACACTTGGAATACGGATGATTTGCCAATCTTCGTAGCGATTGACATCCTTATCTGTCGTCGTAAAGATAAAAACAGCATGCCCCTGCTTTTCAAGTTCTGTTTTCAAGGTTCGAATACTGGTCGCAACACCTGAAACCTGAGGAAAATAGGTATCTGTAAATAAACCAATTCGCATAGATTACCTCACTTTTTACTTTCTCCCTAAAGCGGCTTGTTTCTCATAAAAGTCCAACCAGATTTGTAACAGATGCTCTTCTGAATACTCTCTAGAAATATTCTTAGCTTTTTCTTTCAAATCTTTTAAAGCAGCAGGATTCGCTTGATATTCCAGAATAGCTTCTTTCATCTCTTCTCTGTCTGCTGTAGCCCGATAATTTCCCTCCAAAATCACCTTATAAAGATCCAAATCACGCAACATAATAGGAGCTTCACAACTAGCAGCTTCTAGGATAGTCATAGGAAAGAGTTCATTGTAACTAGGCAACAAGAAAAGGTCCGCTAGGGCATACAATTCGCGCATCCGCTCTGGCGATACAATACCTGGAAAAATCAAATTTTTAGGGGGATTCTCCATGATTTTCTTGTAACGTTCATAACCATCTGTCATGCCACCAAAAGAGAAACCACCTGCCCAGATAAAGGTAATTTGTGGCAATTCCTCAGCCAGACGGATAAAATCGTCAATCCCTTTGCGCTTCTGAACTTGACCAGCACCTACTACGATAAACTGATTGTCACTAAGACCTAGCTCTGTTCGCAGTCTCGCTACCTCTTCTTGTGGAAGTGGATGCCATTTTTCCTTATTGACAAAGTTAGGAATATAGGTCACTTTTTCACGTGGAATACCAGCTGCCACCAAATCCTCAATAAACATAGGATTAACCACAACCAAGTGCTCCATCCGGTTGTAAAAAGAAAATACATAGCGTTTCACAATTCCCTTTAAGAAAAATGGAATTTTCAAACTCCCCTCAAGTGTATCAGGTAAGAAATGCACATAGCCAATTTTCCTTCCTGAGCGTTTCTTTTGGAATGTTGATAAATAATAAGGGAAATCAATTGTATGAAAGTGAGTCACATCTGCCTCTATTGGAAGATTTTCTGTAACAATCAATTGGTCCTTGGCATCACGGTGAAGAAGACGAACTAATTCACGGTAAGCACCTGAAACTCCTTGTCCTGCTACTTTCTCACTTGAACTCAACATATTGATGCGTAATTTCTTTTTTTCCATAACTACTATTATATCATTTTCTTTGAATAAAATCAGCAAAAGAAAGGAGAGACTAGAGGAAAAGAGGGGGAAATTTCCTCGCTTTTCCAATAATCTCTCACATGTTTTTATTTGTTTACTTAATGCCTAGGGCAATACGTGCATAGCGACTCATTTTTTCAACAGTCCAGGCTGGATACCAAACTAATTTGACCTCAGTATCCGTTACTTCTGGAACCTCTGTCATAGCATCATAAATCTGGTCTGTCAAAAGGTCTGCTAGGGGACACCCCATGGTTGTCAAAGTCATATCAATCTCTGTTTGACCTGTGTCGCCGTCAAAACGAATCTCATAGATTAAACCAAGGTTGACAATATCGATTCCCAACTCAGGGTCAATAACTTCTTCCAAGGCTGTTAAAATTCGTGTTTTGATGTTTTCAATTTGCTCTTCTGTATAAGCCATATTCATCCTCACTCTTAGTCTTCAATAAAATCACGAAGCGGTTTGCTGCGACTTGGTTGGCGTAGTTTTCTCAAAGCCTTAGCTTCAATCTGACGGATACGCTCGCGAGTCACGTTAAAGACTTTACCCACATCTTCAAGGGTACGCATTTTACCATCATCTAGCCCAAAACGCAGACGCAAAACATTTTCTTCACGGTCTGTAAGAGTATCCAAGACCTCATCCAACTGCTCACGCAAGACGATACGAGTTGTATAGTCCACTGGATTTTCAATCACTTCATCTTCGATAAAGTCTCCAAGGTGGCTATCATCCTCTTCACCGATTGGTGTTTCAAGGGATACCGGTTCTTGGGCAATCTTCAAGATTTCACGAACCTTATCAGGTGTCATATCCATACGTTCAGCGATTTGTTCTGGTGTTGGATCTTGTCCCAATTCTTGAAGGAGATTCCGCTGTTCACGAACCAATTTATTGATAGTTTCAACCATGTGAACTGGGATACGGATGGTGCGAGCTTGATCAGCGATGGCACGAGTGATAGCCTGACGAATCCACCAAGTTGCGTAAGTTGAGAACTTGAATCCTTTAGAATAGTCAAACTTGTCAACAGCCTTCATCAAGCCCATATTTCCTTCTTGAATCAAATCAAGGAACTGCATACCACGCCCGACATAGCGTTTGGCAATAGAAACAACCAAACGAAGGTTGGCTTCCGCAAGACGTTGTTTGGCTTCGATATCGCCAGCTTCCACTGCTAGTGCTAATTCTTTTTTCCTCTTCATTGGTCAAGAGAGGAACGACCCCAATTTCTTTCAAGTACATACGGACAGGGTCATTAACCTTAGCCGAAGTTGAACCAATCAAATCCTCATCACTGAGTTCTGGCTCTTCTTCAGTGCTAAGAACACGCGCACTTGGATTTCCTTCATTATCTGTGATAGAAATCCCTGCATCCTGAATTCGTTGCAAGAGATCTTCAATCCCATCAGCATCCAAGGTAAAAGGAATAACCAGACTAGCATTGATTTCATCATCAGTTGCTGTCCCTTTTTGTTTATGATTACGGATAAATTCTGCTACTTGTACGTCAAATGTTGTTACTTCTTTTTGTTTTGTTGCCATTATTACTCCATTCTTCTCTTTTGGGAAATTAAACGTTCCAATTCTTCTAGGGCTGTGTCGGTATCTCCTACATGGCTCGCTTCCTGCACCTTCTTTTTGATTCTCATATTGTCCTGATTCAAGAGAGCCTTGTTTCGAGTCATTTCTACTTCACTAAGTTCCTGCGGTGACATCTCAGCAGGCAAATCCTGAGCTAAAACTTGGTACCAAGCTCTTTCAACTTCCTCTGTCTGTTCTGCTAGAACTTCTGGAGGAAGATTTCCATACTGGCCAAGCAAGTCATATAAGACCTGAAATTCAGGTGTGTCAAATGCAAAGTCCTCTCGCAAACGGTAATCGTTCAAAACAAGAGGGGATTCCATCATTCGATAAAGTAGATGGGCTTCTGCCCTCATAATAACCGATAACTGCTTGGTGACAGGCATAGTGATTGGCGTCGGTCTGGAAATTCCTTCCATACGATTCTGCCTTTGCGCCTGACGACTCTCATTCACAATCTGCTCAATCTGGGCGTAATCAAAGGACGCCAAACTGTCAGCTAAAATATGAATATAGCTGTTTTGAGCAGTGATAGACTTTTCTTGAACAATCAAGGGAGCTATTTTTCAATAAACTCAATCTGAGCTTGCAGATTTTCACTATTTTCAGGCTTATACTGGTGAATGTAAACTCAATCGGACTAATACGAGTTTTCGTTAATAGATAGGCCAAGTCTTCTGGTCCATTTTTTTGTAGATACTCATCTGGATCCAAGTTATCAGGCATGCTGACGATTTGCACAGGCATATCACCAATTTCGTCCAGCGCTTTCAATGTCGCAGCTTGCCCAGCCTTATCACCATCGTAAACAGGACTAACTTCTTGGTTAACCTTTTCAGATGCTCAACATGCTCTCGACTCAAGGCTGTTCCCATAGATGCGACAGCGTTTTCG
>CAKMPG010000092.1:0-20614 GCA_927911355.1 Streptococcus mitis
CTGTCTTGCTTGGTGAAGTAGGATGCGTCAAAGAAGTATTGGTAGCCCCATTGTTTGTAGGTCGTATTTCGATTCCAGAAGGTCCCGATATTACCGTGAAAGACAGCACTTGATTGGTAGCCGTTTTTTGATAGGATAAAAGGTGCTGCCTGCTGGGTATTGGTACCACCGTAGTTGACCATGAAAGAACCTTGGTTAAGTCCAAACAGACCAGTTTCCAACATAGTTTCCGCATCTGAGGTTTTACCAGCCTTGACTTGGTTAAAGATATTAGAAAAGGCTAGGGTTGATTGCGAATGGTAGAGTGAATTAAGGAAGGGAGTGACTTCATGATCAGTTCCATCTATGTTGAGTTTATAGTCCAGTAGGAACTGCTGGAAACTTTCCAAGTGGAGATAAATCACATTTTTCCCTTTGGCTAATCCAAAATAGTCTGGATTAGGCTTAGTCGAATGTTCTTGGACATAATCTGTAATAGGTTGAAGGTCGGTCTCAGAGGCCTTAGCACGTTCTTTGTTGGCGCTATAGGATTGGTTGGCACTATAACCTAAAAAAGGCTGGCAAACTAAGGGCACGAACAATATAATAATTAGAAAATCCTCGCGATAGGAGATCGGGACGTTCGATTTCAGCCAAGAAAAGATTAGCAGAAAAGAGCAGGGCTGAGAGAGCAGTGATAGCAACACTGGAGCGGAATTTGAAAGGTCTCCTATCCAGCTGGATGAGCTTCTTATAGAGAAGATAAGCCAGCAATGGGAAATCCATAAAATAGATGAAATCCCAAAAGCGCAGTAACTCTAGTTCGGCAGTACCAACAGACACCTTGCTGACCACTTTCATGGTATTGGCCGTGATAAAGTCACTAAATTCTCGATAGTAAAAGATATTGGAATAAAGCCAAATGAACAAAAGGCTATAAATAGCTATACTAAGGCCATAAAAGATCTTGGTTGACCGAGCATAGAGGGCTAGAGCCAGCAGGAGGAGTCCCAAGGGAAGGGGATTGAAAAAAGCGATAAAGGCAAGGTAATTCCCTTGCAGCTTGCCCAATTGAATATCTAAATTAAAGTCAACGGTATAGGCTAGTAAGGTTTTGAGCCAATAGAGGATTAAAAGGGTTAGGACAAAACCCAGTCTGGTACCCATGGCTTTTTGGATTTTGCTAAAATTGATTCTCACACAATTACTTCCTAAGTTTTTATTAGTATTAGTATACCATTTTTTAAAACTAGAGTAAAAAAGCAAGGGTAGTTTCTTTTTTGAGAATTGTCACAAAATTTGCTATAATAGTGACTATGAATAGAATAAGAGTCAGCAAAAGGGTTGAAAAAAAGCTTTCAAAGGGACTAGTTTTACTAGAAGCCAGTGATCTTGCAGATGTTCATCTCAAGGATCAGGAAGTAGAAGTTCATAGTCAAGATGGAAACTTTCTTGGTACTGCCTACCTTTCTCAGCAAAACAAGGGCTTGGGCTGGTTTGTGAGCACAGATAAGGTGACCTTCAATCAAGCTTTCTTTGAAGCACTGTTTAGACAAGCTAAAGAAAAGAGAAGTGCCTACTATCAAGACGAATTGACAACTGCCTTTCGTCTCTTCAACCAAGAGGGAGATGGCTTTGGCGGTCTGACAGTGGACCTTTATGGCGACTATGCTGTTTTTTCTTGGTATAACTCTTATGTTTATCAGATTCGTCAGACCATCTCAGAAGCCTTTAGACAGGTTTTTCCTGAGGTTTTAGGGACCTATGAGAAGATCCGTTTTAAGGGTTTGGACTATGAATCTGCCCATGTTTATGGCCAAGAAGCACCTGACTTTTTCACTGTTCTGGAAATGGTGTTCTGTATCAAGTCTTTATGAATGATGGCTTGATGACAGGGATTTTCCTAGATCAGCACGAGGTTCGTGGTAGTCTAGTGGATGGGTTGGCTATGGGTAAATCCTTGCTCAATATGTTTTCCTACACAGCAGCCTTTTCAGTAGCTGCGGCCATGGGAGGAGCAAGCCAGACTACTTCGGTTGACCTAGCTAAACGTTCACGAGAATTGTCTCAAGCGCATTTTCAGGCAAATGCAATCAGCACAGACGACCATCGTTTTATAGTCATGGATGTCTTTGAGTATTTCAAGTATGCCAAGCGAAAAGGCTTGACCTATGATGTGATTGTCCTAGATCCGCCTAGCTTTGCTCGGAATAAAAAACAAACATTTTCTGTGGCTAAGGATTATCACAAGTTGATATCCCAGAGTCTTGAGATTTTAAATCCGGAAGGGATTATCATTGCCAGTACCAATGCTGCCAATGTTTCCCGTCAGAAATTTACAGAACAAATTGATAAAGGCTTTGCAGGAAGAAGTTACCAGATTTTAAACAAATACGGTCTTCCAGCAGATTTCGCCTATAATAAAAAAGATGAAAGTAGTAATTACCTCAAGGTGATTAGTATGAAGGTTAGTAAATGAAATTAATCGTTTCAGTAATGCCAAGAAGTTTAGAGGAGGCCCAGGCTCTGGATGCCACGAGGTACCTGGATGCCGACATCATTGAATGGCGTGCCGACTATCTACCTAAAGAAGCGATTTTGCAGGTAGCTCCAGCGATTTTTGAAAAATTCGCAGGCCGTGAGTTGGTTTTCACATTGCGAACTCGCTCTGAAGGGGGAGAAATCGACCTTTCTCCAGAAGAATATATCCATCTAATCAAGGAAGTGGCGCAACTCTATCAACCAGATTATATTGATTTTGAGTACTACAGCTACAAGGATGTTTTTGAGGAAATGCTGGACTTCCCAAATCTCGTTTTGAGTTACCACAATTTCCAAGAAACACCTGAAAATATGATGGAAATCTTGTCAGAGTTGACGAGCTTAAATCCAAAACTTGTTAAGGTTGCGGCTATGGCTCACACGGAGCAGGATGTGCTAGACTTGATGAACTATACACGAGGCTTTAAAACCCTCAATCCTGAGCAGGAGTATGTAACTATTTCTATGGGCAAGGTGGGTAAGGTCTCTCGTATCACTGCGGATGTGACAGGTTCTAGCTGGTCCTTTGCTAGTCTAGATGAGGCAAGTGCCCCAGGTCAGATTTCCCTAGCTAACATGAAAAAAATTCGGGAGATTTTGGATGAAGCTTGATGGCTATACACGTTTAGCTGCAGTTGTTGCCAATCCTATTAAGCATTCGATTTCCCCCTTTATCCACAATAGTGCCTTTGAGGCGACAGCTACCAATGGTGCTTATGTGGCTTGGGAGATTGAAGTGGCTGACTTGGCAGAAACAGTGGCCAATATTCGTCGCTACCAGATGTTTGGCATCAACCTGTCCATGCCCTATAAGGAGCAGGTGATTCCTTATTTGGATGAGCTGAGCGATGAAGCGCGCTTGATTGGTGCGGTTAATACGGTTGTCAATGAGAATGGCAATTTAATTGGATATAATACAGATGGCAAGGGATTTTTTAAGAGCTTGCCTTCTTTTACAATTACAGGTAAGAAGATGACCTTGCTGGGTGCAGGTGGTGCGGCTAAATCAATCTTGGCACAGGCTATTTTGGATGGTGTCAGTCAGATTTCTGTCTTTGTTCGTTCGGTTTCGATGGAAAAAACAAGACCTTATCTAGACAAGTTACAAGAGCAGACAGGTTTTAAAGTGGACTTGTATGCTTTAGAAGATGTTCCCGAACTGCAAGCAAGGATTGCTGGGTCGGATTTACTGGTCAATGCGACAAGTGTAGGAATGGATGGTCAATCATCTCCAGTTCCTGAAAACATTGTCCTATCAGAAACTCTTTTAGTAGCAGATATCATTTACAAGCCTTTTGAAACCCCATTTTTGAAATGGGCCAGAAGTCAGGGAAATCCAGCCGTCAATGGTCTGGGAATGTTGCTCTATCAAGCTGCAGAAGCTTTTCAACTGTGGACAGGAAAGGAAATGCCGACAGAAGAGATTTGGCAGTCCTTAACAGAAAAATACCAATAAAGAAAGGGAGATTCTCCTATGAAAATCAGAATCGATATTCCTCATCATCCTTATGATATTCAGATTGAAAAAGGTTGTCTGGCTCAGGCTGGTCAATGGTTGCGAGAACTCTGGCAACCACAAAAGGTAGTCATTGTGACAGATAACCATGTAGCTTCTCTTTATGCAGAGAAGGTCAAGCTCAGCCTAGAAGATGCTGGTTTTCAGGTAGCTGTTTTTTGATTTTTTAGAAGGTGAAGAAAGAAAGAATTTAACTACTGTTCAGAAAAGTCTATGAATTTCTAGTTAAGCAGGGGTTGACTCGTAGCGATGGAATAGTGGCTCTCGGAGGTGGTGTCGTTGGAGACCTGGCTGGTTTCGTAGCCTCTACCTATATGCGGGGTATTCACTTTGTTCAGATTCCGACTAGTTTGACAGCTCAGGTGGATTCTTCTATCGGTGGAAAGACAGGCGTCAATACTCCATTTGCTAAGAATATGGTGGGGACCTTCACCCAACCAGACGGGGTTCTGATTGACCCACTTGTTCTTGGAACCCTCGGAAAGAGAGAGTTGATTGAAGGGATGGGTGAAGTTATCAAATATGGCTTGATTGAGGATCCAGAACTATGGACTCTATTGACGGAGCTAGATGGTACTGTAGAGAGCATTTTGGAGCATGCAGAGACCTTGATTGAACATTCTTGTCAGGTTAAGCGTAAGATGGTAGTTGAGGATGAGTTGGACAATGGTGTACGCCTTTACCTCAACTTTGGCCACACTATTGGTCATGCCATTGAAGCAACGGCTGGTTATGGCAAGGTCATGCATGGAGAAGCTGTGGCCATGGGCATGGTGCAGATTTCCAAGGTGGCTGAGGAAAAAGGCCTCATGCCAGAAGGAATAACCCAGTCTATTACAGAGATTTGTCAGAAATTTGGCTTGCCTGTTGATTATGAAAACTGGGATGTTGACAAGCTTTATCAGGCTTTGACTCATGATAAGAAAGCACGTGGCAATACCTTGAATTGGTCTTGGTGCCAGAGCTTGGTTCAGCGACTATCCACTCAGTTTCTCTGGAGAGATGAAAGACTACTTGGTAAAATAAGGAGAGTGTATGAGATATTTAACTGCAGGAGAATCACACGGCCCTCGTCTGACAGCTATCATTGAAGGAATTCCAGCTGGACTACCTTTGACAGCAGAGGATATCAATGAGGACCTTAAACGCCGTCAGGGTGGCTACGGTCGTGGTGGCCGTATGAAGATTGAGAGTGACCAAGTTGTCTTCACTTCGGGTGTTCGCCATGGGAAGACGACTGGGGCTCCCATTACCATGGATGTCGTCAATAAGGACCATCAGAAATGGCTGGATATCATGTCTGCGGAGGACATTGAAGACCGACTTAAAAGCAAACGAAAAATCACCCATCCTCGTCCAGGTCATGCCGATTTAGTTGGGGGCATCAAGTACCGTTTTGATGATTTGAGAAATTCTTTAGAACGTTCATCAGCTCGTGAAACCACCATGCGGGTGGCAGTTGGGGCAGTAGCCAAACGCCTCTTGGCTGAGTTGGATATGGAAATTGCCAACCATGTCGTGGTCTTTGGTGGCAAGGAAATCGATGTTCCTGAAAATCTCACAGTCGCTGAGATTAAGGAACGAGCTGCCCAGTCTGAAGTTTCTATTGTCAACCAAGAACGGGAACAGGAAATCAAGGACTACATTGACCAAATCAAGCGTGATGGAGATACCATTGGTGGGATTGTGGAGACAGTCGTTGGAGGTGTTCCAGTTGGTCTTGGTTCCTATGTCCAATGGAACAGAAAATTGGATGCAAGATTGGCCCAAGCTGTTGTCTCTATCAATGCCTTTAAAGGGGTGGAATTTGGCCTTGGATTTGAAGCTGGTTATCGTAAAGGCAGCCAGGTCATGGATGAAATTCTCTGGTCTGAAGAAGACGGTTATACCCGCCGTACCAACAATCTAGGGGGCTTTGAAGGTGGTATGACCAATGGGCAACCGATCGTTGTTCGTGGAGTTATGAAACCCATTCCTACTCTCTACAAACCACTCATGAGTGTGGATATTGAAACCCATGAACCCTACAAGGCAACAGTGGAGAGAAGTGATCCGACCGCTCTTCCAGCAGCCGGTGTGGTCATGGAAGCTGTTGTGGCAACGGTTCTGGCACAAGAAATCCTTGAAAAATTCTCATCAGACAATCTAGAGGAATTAAAAGAAGCGGTAGCCCAACACCGAGATTATACAAAGAACTATTAAGGAGTTCCTATGGCAAAAACAATCTATATCGCAGGTCTTGGTTTGATTGGTGCCTCTATGGCACTTGGTATCAAACGTGATCATCCAGATTATGAAATTTTAGGTTATAATCGCAGTCAAGCTTCGAGAGATATTGCTTTGAAAGAAGGCATGATTGACCGTGCAACAGATGATTTTGCCAGTTTTGCTCCTTTAGCAGATGTCATCATCCTTAGCTTGCCAATCAAACAAACCATTTCCTTTATTAAGGAATTGGCTGACTTGGACTTGAAAGAAGGTGTGATTATTTCAGATGCCGGTTCGACCAAGTCAGCCATCGTAGATGCGGCGGAGCAATATTTGGCTGGCAAGCCTGTTCGCTTTGTCGGGGCCCATCCCATGGCTGGTAGTCATAAGACAGGAGCAGCTTCTGCGGATGTCAATCTCTTTGAAAATGCCTATTATATCTTCACACCTTCGAGCCTGACAAGTCAGGATACGCTTGAGGAAATGAAGGATCTGCTTTCAGGTCTTCATGCCCGATTTATCGAGATTGATGCCAAGGAGCATGATCGAGTGACTTCTCAGATTAGCCATTTTCCTCATATTCTGGCTTCCAGTCTTATGGAGCAGACCGCGGTTTATGCTCAAGAACATGAGATGGCAAGGCGCTTTGCGGCCGGTGGTTTTCGAGATATGACTCGGATTGCGGAAAGCGAGCCGGGTATGTGGACTTCCATTCTTTTGTCCAATCGTGAAACTATTCTGGATCGAATTGAGGATTTTAAGGAACGTTTAGATGAGGTTGGACAAGCCATCAGCAAGGGAGATGAAGAGCAGATTTGGAACTTTTTCAACCAAGCGCGTGAGCAGCGTCAGGCTATGGAAATCCATAAGCGTGGTGGTGTGGATAGCTCTTATGACCTCTATGTCGATGTTCCCGATGAAGAAGATGTCATCTTGAGGATTTTGGAACTACTACGAGGAACTTCCTTGGTCAATATTCACATCAATGAGGAAAACCGTGAGGATATTCATGGGATTCTACAAATTTCATTTAAAAATGCTCAAGACTTGGAAAGAGCTGAGCACCTCATAACAGAAAACACCGATTATACAGTCGTTATCAAATAAGGAGAAAATCATGTCAAATATTTACGATAGTGCAAACGAACTTAGTCGCGGTCTACGCGAATTACCAGAATACAAGGCTGTTAAAGCAGCTAAAGATGCTATTTCAGCAGATGCTGAGGCAAGCAAAATTTTTACAGAATATGTTGCCTTCCAAGAGGAAATTCAAAGACTAGCACAGACAGGTCAAATGCCAGACGCTTCCTTTCAAGCGAAAATGGAAGGCTTTGGTAAGCAGATTCAAGGGAATAGCCTCTTATCAGAATTCTTTACTAAGCAACAACAATTGGCAATTTACCTTTCTGACATTGAAAAAATTGTTTTCGAACCAGTTTCAGAATTGCTAAAATAAGAAAATTATTTTGTTCATTATTTATAGGTGTTTTCTTAAGCGTATGATTATTATTGGTAACTACTGTATTAGTTAGAGTTATTAGCGTGGTTCGTTTAAGAATGACTGTGGGGATGAATATCTTTACTAATAAACAAAATACAAAACAAATTAAATAGGCTATTGAAAATCATAACTATAATACAAAACGAAATTGAAAGCTTATAACTGTTATTTTCTACTTCAATTGATAAGTTAGAAATTGTTGATGAGATAATAAATATAGAAACAACTATGAAAGAGAATGAAATTTTTATTATCGATAAATAGTAGATAAATGATGAACAATAGAAAATAGGAAAAAATATGTCAAAAAAATTAATTGCTCTAATAGGAGTTCCTGTAGGAATTATCTTCATCAGTATTATAGTGTTGGCAGGTTCGTACAATAGTCTTGTTAGCAAAGATGAATCTGTGAAACAAGCTAACTCGAAGATTGAAGTGGCACTTCAACGTAGAGCTGACTTAATTCCAAATGTTGTAAATTCTGTAAAAGGATATATGAAGCACGAAGAAGACATCTTTACAAAGATTGCGGATGCTCGTTCTAAGATAGGCTCAGGAAATACAGAAACAAAAAGTGAAGGAGAGAGCGAATTAACTTCTGCCATTTCTCGATTGCTAGTTGTTCAAGAAAATTATCCTGAGTTAAAAGCTGATACACAAGTGTCTTCTCTAATTTCAGAGCTTGAGGGAACTGAAAATCGTTTGTTTGTCGCTCGTAAAGATTATAACGATACTGCAACAGAATATAATAAGACCATTAGACGTTTTCCTACTAGTGTGATAGCTAGTTTGTTTGGTTTCCAAAGAGCTGAGTTAATTGAAGCAGAGAAAGATGCAAAGGTTGTCCCTAAAGTCAATTTAACTGATTAGTCTTGTGGGGTATCTCCTATGAAAAAGTTACTTTTACTCTTAATTGCCCCTTTATTCTTTTTTATGCCTTTAGTGGTGGCTAATATAGATGTTCCAGATCGTCCTTTAAATGGTATTTACGATCCCAATGGTTATTTAACCACTAGTGTTGCAGAAACGTTAGAGAGTATGAATGCTGGAAGTGAAACCCAAGTGGGTATTTATATTGTAGATACTCTGGACGGCTCCAGTATTGAAGAGGTAGCCAATGAGGTTGCACGCAAATGGAAAGTTGGGAAACAAGATTCCAACAGTGGAATTTTAATTGCTATTGCTATAAAGGATAGGAAGTTTCGTATTGAAACATCCAACGAAGCAGCAATTTGGCTTACTGACTCTATGGCCAGTTCCTTATTAAATGATTCTAAGCCATACATGAAAGAAGGGAAATATACTGATGCCCTTAACAAAATTCTAGTAGGTATTTCTAAAGCGGAGTCTAGAAAAGCTGACATCATAAACAAGAAGGAGAATAAGAATACTCGGCTTCCAAAAAGCTTAAAATACATAGCAATAATTTTGGGAATCCTTAAGATATGTCTTAAGTACATGCCGTTAATTTTCTTGGTTTATGCACTTTTAGCAATTTGGTTCCATTACTTAAAAAGATGCCGCTTTTCTAAGTATGAGTACGATGGAAAGGGTAAGCTGTATCCAGATTTTCCTGACTTTGTACCTAATGATACGTGGACTGAAGAGCGTAAATCTGACTATAAAAAAAATAAGCGTTTAATTAGGTCTCAATATCAGTACGAAGGATATAACAAACTATATCCAGACTCAAAAGGTTTTCTACCTAATGACACTTGGACTACATTACTTATAGAAGCATACTACGCAGAAGTTGAAAGAAAGCACCTAGATAGGCTTAATCGCTCTCAATACTCTTATAATGGGAAAGGGAAACTCTATCCAAACGATAAAGATTTTGTGAGGAATGCTTCTTGGACTTCCGACCTCAAAAAAAGCTACTATGCTTCACAAAGAGTACAGTCAAGTTCTTATGGTAGATCAGATTCATATGATTCTGGTAGTTCTAGTTCATCATGGTCTTCAGATGACTGGGGTGGCGGTGGATTTGATGGTGGAGGCTCTTCAGATAGCTGGTAAATTGAAAATGAAAAAGAATTGCTAAAATAAGAAAATAACTATCATAAAGTCAGGAATTTTTAAGGAATTTCTGGCTTTTTATGATAAAATAGGTAAAAGTATTGCAAGTATGAGGTCCAGTATGAAACTAAAAACAAACATTAGCCACTTACACGGCAGTATCCGAGTTCCAGGTGACAAGTCTATCAGTCACCGTTCTATTATCTTTGGAAGTTTGGCTGAGGGTGAGACCAAGGTTTATGATATTCTGCGAGGTGAAGACGTTCTTTCGACCATGCAGGTTTTTCGTGACCTTGGTGTTGAAATTGAGGACAAAGATGGGGTTATTACCATTCAAGGTGTAGGCATGGATGGCTTAAAAGCGCCGCAAAATGCCCTTGATATGGGAAATTCTGGCACCTCGATTCGTCTGATTTCAGGTGTCCTTGCTGGTGCAGACTTTGAAGTAGAAATGTTTGGAGATGATAGTCTTTCCAAACGTCCTATGGACCGTGTGACGATTCCACTTAAAAAAATGGGTGTCAGTATTTCAGGACAAACTGAGCGAGACCTGCCTCCTCTTCATTAAAAGGGACGAAAAACCTAAGACCTATTCAGTATGAGTTGCCGATTGCTTCTGCCCAAGTCAAGTCAGCCTTGATGTTTGCGGCCTTGCAGGCTCAGGGGGAGTCTGTAATTATCGAAAAAGAGTGCACTCGTAATCATACTGAAGATATGCTGCAACAATTTGGTGGTCATTTAAGTGTGGATGGCAAGAAAATCACAGTCCAAGGGCCTCAAAAACTGACTGGACAAAAGGTGGTTGTTCCAGGAGATATTTCCAGTGCAGCCTTTTGGCTAGTCGCAGGTTTGATTGTTCCAAATTCTCGTGTAGTGCTTAAGAATGTAGGTATTAACGAAACGCGTACAGGAATTATCGATGTCATTCGTGCCATGGGTGGAAAACTAGAAATAACTGAAATTGACCCAGTCGCTAAATCTGCTACCTTAACTGTTGAGTCTTCAGACCTCAAAGGAACAGAGATTGGTGGCGCTTTGATTCCACGATTGATTGATGAATTGCCAGTTATTGCCCTGCTGGCGACCCAAGCCCAAGGTGTCACAGTTATCAAGGATGCTGAGGAACTTAAGGTCAAGGAAACAGACCGCATTCAGGTTGTGGCAGACGCCTTAAATAGCATGGGATCAGATATTATTCCTACAGCTGATGGAATGATTATCAAAGGGAAATCAGCCCTTCACGGTGCTAGAGTCAATACGTTTGGTGACCACCGTATCGGTATGATGACAGCTATCGCGGCCCTCTTGGTTGCTGATGGAGAGGTGGAGCTTGACCGTGCTGAAGCTATCAATACCAGCTATCCTAGCTTCTTTGATGATTTGGAGAGCTTGATTCATGGCTAAGGTGTTATTAGGCTTTATGGGGGCTGGAAAATCGACTATTGCAAGAGGATTGGATCCAGATTATCTCGATATGGATGCTCTGATAGAGAAGCGCTTAGGCATGTCTATTTCGGAATTTTTCTCGGAAATGGGAGAAGAGGCCTTTCGACAGGTAGAGTCAGAAGTATTAGCTGAGTTACTACAAAGAGATCAAGTTGTGTCAACTGGTGGAGGAGTGGTCATTTCTCAGCGAAATCGTGATTTGCTCAAGACAAATTCTGATAATATCTACCTGAAAGCCGATTTTGAAACTCTCTACCACCGTATCGCAGCTGATAAGGACAATCAGCGTCCGCTTTTTCTAAATAATAGCAAGGAAGAACTAGCAGCTATTTTCCAAGAACGACAGGCTTGGTATGAGGAAGTGGCTAGTCGGATTTTGGATGTGACCAGGTTAAGCCCAGAGGAAATTATAGAGGAACTGAGATGAAAATTGCTTATCTAGGTCCCAAGGGATCATTTTCACACCATGTTGTGCAGACAGCTTTTCCTCATGAGGAATTGCAGGCCTTTGCCAACATTACAGATGTCATCAAGGCCTATGAGCAAGGCTTGGTGGACTATTCTGTGGTACCAGTTGAAAATTCTATCGAGGGTAGTGTTCATGAAACCTTGGACTACCTTTTTCATCAGGCTCGCATTCAAGCAGTTGCAGAAATCGTTCAGCCTATTCATCAGCAGTTGATGGTGGTTCCAGGTCACACTAAGATTGAAAAGATTTTTTCTCATCCACAGGCTTTGGCTCAAGGAAAGAAATCATCGATGAACAGTATCCAGATGCTCAAATTGAGGTGACTGCTAGTACAGCCTATGCGGCCCGCTTTATTTCCGAACATCCTGACCAGCCTTATGCAGCCATTGCACCTAGAAGTTCTGCTGAAGAATATGGCTTGGAACTGATTGCTGAAGATATTCAAGAAATGGAAGCTAATTTCACACGTTTCTGGGTTTTGGGAGCTGAAATGCCTTCTATTCCCTTGAAATCACAAACTGAAAAAATGAGTTTGGCCTTGACCTTACCGGACAACCTTCCAGGTGCACTTTATAAGGCCCTGTCGACCTTTGCTTGGAGAGGAATTGACCTGACAAAAAATTGAAAGTCGGCCACTCAAGACAGCACTGGGAGAATACTTTTTCATTATTGATGTGGACTATACTGATAAGGGCCTAGTCCACTTTGCCCAAAAAGAATTAGAAGCGATTGGAATCCAGTATAAAGTACTGGGCGCCTATCCTATTTATCCAATATCAGACCATGGAAAGGAGAGAAGATGAGTAAAGAAAATCCCTTAAGCCACCACGAGCAGTTGCGTTATGACTATCTTTTTAAGAATATTCATTACCTCAATGAGCGAGAGAAAAAAGAGTTTGCTTACCTGCAAGGTAAGTTAAATATGGCTAGCAGTAGTAAAGCTTCTCCAGAAATTTATAATGAAAATCACGATATGGAAGAGTCTTTCATGGAACCAATCAATCAGTCTCCTCTTCCAACCTACGGTAACCGTAGTCGTGCAAAAAAAATATCAGAAAAGTCATCCTCTTCCAAAGGTTAAGTCCAAAAAACGTAAGATTCGTTGGGGGCGCATTTTTGCAGGATTGCTTGCTCTTCTGGCCTGTGTCGGTTTTGGCATGATTTTTATGTTCCTAAAAGGCTATTCAAATGCGGATCCAACCAAACCTGCCAATGCTAAGGCAGCTCAAGTAGAAGTTTTTCATGGTCAAGATACCAAGGATGGGGTCAATATTTTGATTATGGGGACGGATGGACGGATTGGCCAGAACAGTGCTGAGACGAGAACGGACTCGATTATGGTTCTAAACGTTGGTGGCTCAGATAAAAAAATCAAGCTGGCCAGCTTTATGCGTGACAATTTGGTTTATATAGACGGATACAGTCAAGTCATTAATGGTAGAAAGCAATCCGATAATAAGTTGAATGTGGCCTATGAGTTAGGGGAACAAGAGGGGCAAAAAGGGGCAGAAATGGTTCGAAAAGTCCTAAAAGACAATTTTGACTTGGACATTAAGTACTACGCTTTGGTAGACTTCCAGGCCTTCGCAACTGCTATTGACACTCTATTTCCTGATGGTGTGACGATTGATGCCAAATTCTCAACCTTAGAAGGTCAACCTTTAACCGAAGCTACAGTCGGAGATGATTTACATGCTACGGAAACAGAGTCACCAACCCAGACTATTAAAGTTGGGAAACAGCAGATGAACGGTTCAACCTTGCTAAATTATGCTCGCTTCCGTGATGATGACGAAGGTGATTATGGTCGTACCAAGAGACAACAGCAAGTGCTGACAGCTGTTCTGCAGCAACTCAAGGATCCAACCAAACTTTTTACTGGATCAGAAGCACTTGGTAAGGTCTTTGGCATGACCTCTACGAATGTTCCCTATAGTTTCTTATTGACCAATGGTTTATCCTTCCTAGATGGAGCGCAAAATGGCATTGAGAGATTAACAGTTCCAGAACTAGGTGATTGGGTCGATGCCTATGATGTCTATGGAGGACAGGCACTCTTAGTAGACCAAAATAAAATATCAAACCAAGCTATCTCAAATGGGAATGAGATAAGATAGAAAAATCAAAGTTTGAAGGCTATTTATCCAGCAGTCAGGCTTTGATTTTTTACAGTCTGCAATAGATTTTCATCCCTTATTTGTGGTATAATGGAACGATACGATAGAAAGAATAATGAACAATATGACTGATTTAAAAGCAATTCAGGCTCGAAGTCTGGAGATGGCTGAATATTTTGTTGCTTTTTGCAAGGAACATGATTTACTTTGTTATCTCTGTGGAGGAGGTGCTATTGGTGCCCTTCGAAACAAGGGTTTTATTCCTTGGGATGACGACCTAGACTTTTTTATGCCTCGTAAGGATTATGAGAAATTAGCAGAAATATGGCCTCGTTATGCAGATGAGCGTTATTTCTTGTCAAAGAGTAACAAGGATTTTGTCGATCGTAATCTTTTTATTACCATTCGTGACAAGGAAACCACCTGTATCAAACCTTACCAGCAGGATTTGAATTTACCACATGGTTTGGCCTTGGATGTGTTGCCTTTGGATTATTATCCGAAAAATTCAGCTGAGCGAAAGAAGCAGATTCGCTGGGCACTGATTTATTCACTCTTTGTGCCCAAACTATTCCAGAAAAACATGGCGCACTTATGAAATGGGGAAGTTGCATTTTACTCGGTTTGACTCCAAAATCTCTTCGTTATCGCATTTGGAAAAAAGCTGAAAAGAAATGACCAAGTACAGTCTAGATGAGAGCGATGGAATCACGGAATTATGCTCGGGTCCTGGTTACATGAGAAACAAGTACCTAATCGAATCTTTTGAAGATAATCTTTTCTTGCCATTTGAAGAGACAGAGATGCCTATTCCAGTCGGCTATGATGCTTATCTCAGCACTGCTTTTGGGGATTATATGACGCCGCCACCAGTAGATAAGCAGCTACCACATCATGATGCTGTCATCGCTGATATGGATAAGTCTTATACAGAATACAAGGGAGAATATGGTGGCTAAGAAAAAAATATTATTTTTTATGTGGTCTTTTTCTCTCGGGGGTGGAGCAGAGAAGATTCTATCTACCATTGTTTCAAATCTAGATCCAGAAAAGTATGATATTGATATTCTGGAAATGGAACATTTTGATAAGGGATACGAATCTGTTCCCAAGCATGTACGCATTTTAAAATCCTTTCAGGATTATCGCCAAGCCAGATGGATTCGAGCTCTTTTGTGGAGAATGAGAATTTATTTTCCAAGATTGACACGTCGCTTACTGGTGAAAGATGACTATGATGTTGAAGTTTCCTTTACCATTATGAATCCTCCACTTTTGTTCTCTAAAAGAAAAGAAGTCAAGAAAATCTCTTGGATTCATGGAAGTATCGAAGAATTTCTTAAGGATAGCTCCAAAAGAGAATCACATAGACGCCAGTTGGATGCTGCGGATACCATTGTAGGAATTTCGAATAAAACCAGCAATTCTATCAAGGAAGTCTATCCAGATTATGCTTCGAAATTACAGACAGTCTACAATGGATATGATTTTAAGACTATTTTAGAAAAATCTCAAGAGAAAATCGATATCGAGATTGCGCCTCAAAGTATTTGTACTATCGGACGGATTGAGGAAAATAAGGGTTCTGACCGTGTGGTGGAAGTGATACGATTATTACACCAAGAGGGAAAAAACTATCATCTCTATTTTATCGGGGCTGGGGATATGGAAGAGGAACTGAAAAAACGAGTTAAAGAATATGAGCTTGAAGACTATGTACATTTCCTTGGTTATCAAAAAAATCCTTATCAGTATTTATCTCAGATGAAGGTTCTCTTGTCTATGTCTAAACAAGAAGGTTTTCCTGGAGTGTATGTGGAAGCCTTGAGTCTGGGACTTCCTTTTGTCTCTACGGATGTCGGAGGGGCTGAGGAATTATCCCAAGAAGGACGATTTGGCCAAATCATTGAGAGCAATCAAGAAGCAGCTCAGGCAATTACGAACTACATGACTTCTGCCTCAAACTTCGATGTCAATGAGGCTAGCCAATTCATTCAACAATTCACAATTGCCAAACAAATCGAACAAGTAGAAAAACTATTAGAGGAGTAGCATGGAAACTGCATTAATCAGTGTAATTGTGCCAGTCTATAATGTGGCGCAGTACCTAGAAAAATCGATAGCTTCCATTCAGAAGCAGACCTATCAAAATCTGGAAATTATTCTTGTTGATGATGGTGCAACGGATGAAAGTGGTCGCTTGTGTGATGCAATCGCTGAACAAGATGATAGAGTGTCAGTGCTTCATAAAAAGAATGAAGGTTTGTCGCAAGCACGAAACGATGGAATGAAACAGACTCACGGAGATTATCTGATTTTTATTGATTCAGATGATTATATCCATCCAGAAATGATTCAGAGCTTATATGAGCAATTAATTCAAGAAGATGCGGATGTTTCGAGCTGTGGTGTCATGAATGTCTATGCTAATGATGAAAGCCCACAGTCAGCCAATCAGGATGAGTATTTTGTCTGTGATTCCCAAACATTTCTAAGGGAATACCTCATAGGTGAAAAAACCCCTGGAACGATTTGCAATAAGCTAATCAAGAGAGAGATTGCAACTGCCCTATCCTTTCCAAAGGGATTGATTTATGAAGATGCTTATTATCATTTTGATTTAATCAAGTTGGCTAAGAAGTACGTTGTTAATACCAAACCCTATTATTACTATTTCCATAGAGGGGGTAGTATTACGACTAAACCCTATGCAGAGAAGGATTTAGCTTATATTGATATCTACCAAAAGTTTTACAATGAAGTTGTGAAAAACTATCCTGACTTGAAAGAGGTTGCTTTTTTCAGATTGGCCTATGCCCACTTCTTTATTCTGGATAAGATGTTACTAGATGATCAGTATAAACAATTTGAAGCCTATTCTCAGATTCATCGTTTTTTAAAAGGCCATGCCTTTACTATTGCTAGGAATCCAATTTTTCGTAAGGGTAGAAGAATTAGTGCTTTGGCTCTATTCATAAATATTTCCTTATACCGATTCTTATTACTAAAAAATATTGAAAAATCTAAAAAATTACATTAGAACGGGGGTGAGCAAGTGATTGATGGAAAACGATTATTATTTAGTTTGACCATAGTCAGTTATGCCTTGACGCTAGTAAGTGGAATTGTATATCTGTTTAATAATAACAATGTTAGCTTGCTTTCTACTTTATTGTTCTTACTGGTTAGTAGCTTAATTGCTTGTTGGAATGATATCAAGTATTACTTAATCCATTTTATTTTCTTTTTAACTATTTTTGTATTTCTGGTATCAAGGCCGACCATTGATTATTTTAGAGATGGCGCTTTGGATACCTATCATCCCATAGCCTATCGTTTTGCCTTTATAGTTGTCATGGTTTCGATATTGGGATTGACCACAGGGGGGCTCCTAGCTCGCTATTTTATAGCTAGAAAGAAAATACAAGTATCGAAGATAGAAAGTTCTCTAAAAGAGGTTTACATCAAGCGGTTGCGCTTTGTATCGCTAGGAGTTTTTCTTCTAACCTATCCTTTCTATTTTATTCGCTTATTTGAACGACTCCTGTACGCTTGCAGACTTCCTACTATACCTACTATGCAAACTTTGAAAGTAAACTGCCTTATTTTTACCTATATCTTATCAACATTTACGGTCTATGCAATGTGTATGTATTTGGCAACCAAGCCAAAGAAATGGCAGGCAACAGTAGTGCTTGTCTCCTTTATTGCAGCTAATACTATTCATTTAGCAATCGGGACACGCAATCCCTTTATTTTAAGTATTTTATTTGCTTTCGTTTATTACTTTATGCGGGAGCAAACAGAAAAGGGAAAATGGATTGGGTTTAAAGAGAAGTTAGCGATTTTTGTAGGTTCTCCTATTCTCATGTTAGCGATGGGAGTGCTCAATTATGTACGGGATAATGTCCAAGTTTCCCATACAGGTTTCTGGGATATCCTGCTTGACTTTATCTATAAACAAGGAACCAGTTTTGGTGTTTTGGCTCGAGGCTTTCTATTTAACAGTAGCCTCCCTTACCGAGATTTACGCAATTTTACTTTTGGTCCTGTTATTGATTATTTTGCAAGGGGAAGTTTAGGGGCCATTTTCGGAGGAAAAGCCTTTGAACATACAACCAATAGTGTGGAACTAGCTATTGATAGTAATAGTTATGCCCATAATCTATCCTATCTTGTCTTGAATAAGGAATACTTGAAAGGACATGGTATCGGAAGTAGCTATATTATGGAGTTGTATACCGACTATGGTATGATAGGAGTCTTTCTACTTAGTCTCTTACTAGGTATGTTATTCATAGCCATGCTGCAAGTAGCCTATCGTTCAAGAACAATCCTATTTGCCTTGTCCCTACTCATATTGAATAATCTATTCTTTATGCCAAGAAGTAGCTTTTCAGAAAGTTTCTTCAATTTATTTACAATGCAATTCTGGGGAATTGTTCTTGTGATTATATTCGTAGCAAAAATGCTTACAAAAGAGAACCAGTATCTACTAAACAAAGGAGAAAAAAATCATGTTTGAACATTATTCAGTAGCTGATTTGTTTGCAAATCTTTATAAAAAACGAAAAGCAAATATTCTAGCTCTCATCGCTTTATTTGCTCTCATTGCTGTACCATTTACAATTAAAGCAGTTAAGAATAAAAACACTGTCAAAGACACAACAAGTTATTCAACTTATATTAGCTATAAAATCACCCCTCCAGAAGATTCAGCTAAAACGATTTTGAATCATCAAATTGGTGGTTATAGTGATTTCTACGGAAAATTGATTGATGGGAATTTGAATGGAGCTTATCTTTTCAATGATGTAGAGCCGAGTGAGTTGAAAAAAATTGCCAGTGAATTGGATACGACAGAGACAACCTTGAAAAATTCTACAAGTGACTATTGGTGGAAAAAATTGACCGTCTACTATATGATTGACGATGCAGGGGTTGGTGTGAAAATTTTGACACCAAGTAAAGATGCTAATGACTTGTTGGAGCGAAAAATTGATGGATTGATTGAGAAATTTAAACACACTTATGCAAATGTAAAAATTGAAAAATTGGAAACCATCAACTCTAAAGAATTGAATGCAAATGGTGAGACAGCGCTTGGATTAAACGTCAAGAATCTGATTCTTCGTCTAGCTGTTATTGGAGTAGTTTGTGTGATTTTGGTTGTGATGGGAAATGTATTGGTTTATCTCTTTAATCCAACAATCAATAGAGCAGGTGATTTTTCTCAGTATCAAATTGATTTTGTAACAGAGATTACAACAATTGCTAACCTAGCAGATGTCTTGTCATACAAAAATGCTGGGCAAGAATTAACAATCGTTAGCTCAAACAAAGCTATCCTAGATAAATTGAAACAAAATCAAGAGTCTTTAAAAGGAATGCATTTTGTCGATTTACAAGATGTACCATCGCTTTTGGAAAGAGATACAGTCCTTCTTGTTGAAGAGTACGGAGTGACTCGTTATAAGAAATTTGAGCAAAGTCTTCAAATTCTTCGAAACTTAAATCGTTCTATCCTCGGTGTAGCAACCTTTAAACTATAAACTTTCTAATGTATTAGGTCTTCAAAGTTGGGTAAGAGCCGATTTTGAAGGCTTTTTCTATCTGTCTGCAGAAATTTTCTTTTATACTCAATGAAAATCAAAAAGCAAACTAGGAAGCTAGCCGTAGGCTGCTCAAAGCACCGCTTTGAGGTTGCAGATAAAGCTGACGGTTGGAAGAGATTTTCGAAGAGTATTAGAGTCTTCTACAGAAGTTACCCTATGGAAAATCTATCCCGACAGAGGAGCCTTCTTTTGATAAAATCGTAAAAATCTAGTATAATAGATAGAACTGAAAGTATGAGGTTACTAGCAATGAAAATGAAACAAATTAGTGATACAACTTTGAAAATCACGATGTCTTTAGAGGATTTGATGGATCGAGGCATGGAGATTGCTGACTTTCTCGTTCCTCAAGAAAAAACAGAAGAGTTCTTTTATGCTATCTTGGATGAGTTAGAGATGCCTGATAGCTTTCTAGATACAGGTATGTTGAGCTTCCGTGTGACTCCAAAACCTGATAAGGTCGATGTCTTTGTAACCAAATCAAAGATTGACCAAAATCTAGATTTTGAAGATTTATCGGATTTACCAGACATGGAAGAATTGGCTCAAATGTCGCCTGATGAATTTATCAAAACCCTGGAAAAAAGTATCGCTGACAAAACTAAGGATGATATCGAAGCGATTCAATCTCTAGAGCAAGTCGAAGCCAAGGAAGAAGAGAAGGAGCAGGCTGAACAAGAAGCTGAGAGTAAGAAAGAACCTTACATCTACTACATCCTTTCTTTTGCTAAGTTGGCTGACTTGGTGGCTTTTTCAAAGACAGTGACTTTTGAGATGGAAACTTCTGAACTCTACAAGATGAATGAGCGCTATTATTTGACCATTTTAGTGGATATTGAAAATCATCCAAGTCCATATCCAGCTTGGCTGTTGGCTCGTATGCGCGAGTTTGCAGATGATAGTGATATCAGCCGCTCAGTATTGCAGGAGTATGGTCAAGTCTTGATCAATCACGATGCAGTGCTTAATCTGCAAAAGATTGTATAATCATTTCTGGAAACCTATTTCTAGATTTTAAGAAGAGCGAATCATCAGATTCGTTTTTTCTTTTCTAGACTGAAATAGTGATTTACTATAATAGGAATTTTCACAAAATTCTGTTATAATGGCTATATTAGAAAATTTCGAGGAGACAAACATGACAGTTAAAATTGCTTTACTAGGATTTGGTACCGTTGCAAGTGGTGTGCCTTTCCTCCTAAA
>CAKMPG010000093.1:0-21157 GCA_927911355.1 Streptococcus mitis
GGTGACCGTGTAACAATTCAAAACCTTGAAGTTGTACAAGTTGTTCCAGAAAAGAACGTTATCCTTATCAAAGGTAACGTACCAGGTGCTAAGAAATCTCTTATCACTATCAAATCAGCAGTTAAAGCTGGTAAATAATAAGGAAAGGGGAATACAGTCAAAATGGCAAATGTAACATTATTCGACCAAACTGGTAAACAAGCGGGCGAAGTTGTTCTTAACGATGCAATCTTTGGTATCGAACCAAATGAATCTGTTGTGTTTGATGTGATCATCAGCAACGTGCTAGCCTTCGTCAAGGAACTCACGCAGTTAAAAACCGCTCAGCTGTTTCAGGTGGCGGACGCAAACCATGGCGTCAAAAAGGAACTGGACGTGCTCGTCAAGGTTCTATCCGCTCTCCACAATGGCGTGGTGGTGGAATCGTCTTCGGACCAACTCCACGTAGCTATGCGTACAAACTTCCTCAAAAAGTTCGTCGCCTTGCGCTTAAATCTGTTTACTCAGAAAAAGTTGCTGAAAATAAATTTGTAGCCGTTGATTCTCTTGAATTTACAGCTCCAAAAACTGCTGAATTTGCAAAAGTTCTTGCAGCTTTGAGCATCGATTCTAAAGTCCTTGTTATTCTTGAAGAAGGAAACGAATTCGCAGCTCTCTCAGCTCGTAACCTTCCAAACGTGAAAGTTGCGACTGCTACAACTGCAAGTGTTCTTGACATCGCAAATAGTGACAAACTTCTTGTTACTCAAGCAGCTATCTCTAAAATCGAGGAGGTTCTTGCATAATGAATTTGTATGATGTTATCAAAAAACCTGTAATCACTGAAAGCTCAATGGCTCAACTTGAAGCAGGAAAATATGTATTTGAAGTTGACACTCGTGCACACAAACTTTTGATCAAGCAAGCTGTTGAAGCTGCTTTCGAAGGTGTTAAAGTTGCTAATGTTAACACAATCAACGTAAAACCAAAAGCTAAACGTGTTGGACGTTACACTGGTTTTACTAACAAAACTAAAAAAGCTATCATCACACTTACAGCTGATTCAAAAGCAATCGAGTTGTTTGCTGCTGAAGCTGAATAATCTAAGGAGGAAATATCGTGGGAATTCGTGTTTATAAACCAACAACAAACGGTCGCCGTAATATGACTTCTTTGGATTTCGCTGAAATCACAACAAGCACTCCTGAAAAATCATTGCTTGTTGCATTGAAGAGCAAGGCTGGTCGTAATAACAACGGTCGTATCACAGTTCGTCACCAAGGTGGTGGACACAAACGTTTCTACCGTTTGGTTGACTTCAAACGTAACAAAGACAACGTTGAAGCAGTTGTTAAAACAATCGAGTACGATCCAAACCGTTCTGCAAACATCGCTCTTGTACACTACACTGACGGTGTGAAAGCATACATCATCGCTCCAAAAGGTCTTGAAGTAGGTCAACGTATCGTTTCAGGTCCAGAAGCAGATATTAAAGTCGGAAATGCTCTTCCACTTGCTAACATCCCAGTTGGTACTTTGATCCACAACATCGAGTTGAAACCAGGTCGTGGTGGTGAATTGGTACGTGCTGCTGGAGCATCTGCTCAAGTATTGGGTTCTGAAGGTAAATACGTTCTTGTTCGTCTTCAATCAGGTGAAGTTCGTATGATTCTTGGAACTTGCCGTGCTACAGTTGGTGTTGTCGGAAATGAACAACATGGACTTGTAAACCTTGGTAAAGCAGGACGTAGCCGTTGGAAAGGTATCCGCCCAACAGTTCGTGGTTCTGTAATGAACCCTAACGATCACCCACACGGTGGTGGTGAAGGTAAAGCACCAGTTGGTCGTAAAGCACCATCTACTCCATGGGGCAAACCTGCTCTTGGTCTTAAAACTCGTAACAAGAAAGCGAAATCTGACAAACTTATCGTTCGTCGTCGCAACGAGAAATAATATTAAACTAGTCGCTTAAGCAACTAGTAAATCCGCCAGCTCGGTAGCGCTCCTTGTGAGCGCAAGCCGCTGTGGTACAACATTTAAAGGAGAAAATATAAAAATGGGACGCAGTCTTAAAAAAGGACCTTTCGTCGATGAGCATTTGATGAAAAAAGTTGAAGCTCAAGCTAACGACGAAAAGAAAAAAGTTATTAAAACTTGGTCACGTCGTTCAACGATCTTCCCAAGTTTCATTGGTTACACTATT
The DNA here is from genome assembly GCA_927911355.1 of Streptococcus mitis. GTDB lineage: Bacteria > Bacillota > Bacilli > Lactobacillales > Streptococcaceae > Streptococcus > Streptococcus mitis_DD. The sequence goes on from CAKMPG010000093.1 coordinate 2,183, forward strand.
GCAGTTTATGACGGACGTAAACACGTACCTGTTTACATCCAAGAAGACATGGTAGGTCACAAACTTGGTGAATTTGCACCAACTCGTACTTACAAAGGTCACGCTGCAGACGACAAGAAAACACGTAGAAAATAAGGAGAACATAAATGGCAGAAATTACTTCAGCTAAAGCAATGGCTCGTACAGTACGTGTTTCACCTCGTAAATCACGTCTTGTTCTTGATAACATCCGTGGTAAAAGCGTAGCCGATGCAATCGCAATCTTGACATTCACTCCAAACAAAGCTGCTGAAATCATCTTGAAAGTTTTGAACTCAGCTGTAGCTAACGCTGAAAACAACTTTGGTTTGGATAAAGCTAACTTGGTAGTATCTGAAGCATTCGCAAACGAAGGACCAACTATGAAACGTTTCCGTCCACGTGCGAAAGGTTCAGCTTCACCAATCAACAAACGTACAGCTCACATCACTGTAGCTGTTGCAGAAAAATAAGGAGGTAAAATCGTGGGTCAAAAAGTACATCCAATTGGTATGCGTGTCGGCATCATCCGTGATTGGGATGCCAAATGGTATGCTGAAAAAGAATACGCGGATTACCTTCATGAAGATCTTGCAATCCGTAAATTCGTTCAAAAAGAACTTGCTGACGCAGCAGTTTCAACTATCGAAATCGAACGCGCAGTAAACAAAGTTAACGTTTCACTTCACACTGCTAAACCAGGTATGGTTATCGGTAAAGGTGGTGCTAACGTTGATGCACTCCGTGCAAAACTTAACAAATTGACTGGAAAACAAGTACACATCAACATCATCGAAATCAAACAACCTGATTTGGATGCTCACCTTGTAGGTGAAGGAATTGCTCGTCAATTGGAGCAACGTGTTGCTTTCCGTCGTGCACAAAAACAAGCAATCCAACGTGCAATGCGTGCTGGAGCTAAAGGAATCAAAACTCAAGTATCAGGTCGTTTGAACGGTGCAGATATCGCCCGTGCTGAAGGATACTCTGAAGGAACTGTTCCACTTCACACACTTCGTGCAGATATCGATTACGCTTGGGAAGAAGCAGATACTACATACGGTAAACTTGGTGTTAAAGTATGGATCTACCGTGGTGAAGTTCTTCCAGCTCGCAAAAACACTAAAGGAGGTAAATAACCAATGTTAGTACCTAAACGTGTTAAACACCGTCGTGAATTCCGTGGAAAAATGCGCGGTGAAGCAAAAGGTGGAAAAGAAGTAGCATTCGGTGAATACGGTCTTCAAGCTACAACTAGCCACTGGATCACTAACCGCCAAATCGAAGCTGCTCGTATCGCCATGACTCGTTACATGAAACGTGGTGGTAAAAGTTTGGATTAAAATCTTCCCACACAAATCATACACTGCTAAAGCTATCGGTGTGCGTATGGGATCTGGTAAAGGGGCACCTGAAGGTTGGGTAGCACCAGTTAAACGTGGTAAAGTGATGTTCGAAATCGCTGGTGTATCTGAAGAGATCGCTCGCGAAGCGCTTCGTCTTGCTAGCCACAAATTGCCAGTTAAATGTAAATTCGTAAAACGTGAAGCAGAATAAGGAGAAGGCATGAAACTTAATGAAGTAAAAGAATTTGTTAAAGAACTTCGTGGTCTTTCTCAAGAAGAACTCGCGAAGCGCGAAAACGAATTGAAAAAAGAATTGTTTGAACTTCGTTTCCAAGCTGCTACTGGTCAATTGGAACAAACAGCTCGCTTGAAAGAAGTTAAAAAACAAATCGCTCGTATCAAAACAGTTCAATCTGAAGCGAAATAATAGACTAGGGAAGGAGAAATTTCAATGGAACGCAATAATCGTAAAGTTCTTGTTGGACGTGTTGTATCTGACAAAATGGACAAGACAATCACAGTTGTAGTTGAAACAAAACGTAACCACCCAGTCTATGGTAAACGTATTAACTACTCTAAAAAATACAAAGCTCATGATGAAAACAATGTTGCCAAAGAAGGCGATATCGTACGTATCATGGAAACTCGCCCGCTTTCAGCTACAAAACGTTTCCGTCTTGTAGAAGTTGTTGAAGAAGCGGTCATCATCTAATCAAACCTGAAAGGAGAAAACTGAAATGATTCAAACAGAAACTCGTTTGAAAGTCGCAGACAACAGCGGTGCTCGCGAAATCTTGACTATCAAAGTTCTTGGTGGTTCAGGACGTAAATTTGCAAACATCGGTGATGTTATCGTGGCATCTGTAAAACAAGCTACTCCTGGTGGTGCGGTTAAAAAAGGTGACGTTGTTAAAGCAGTTATCGTTCGTACTAAATCAGGTGCTCGTCGTGCTGATGGTTCATACATCAAATTTGACGAAAACGCAGCAGTTATCATCCGTGAAGACAAAACTCCTCGCGGAACACGTATCTTTGGCCCAGTTGCACGTGAATTGCGTGAAGGTGGCTTCATGAAGATCGTGTCACTTGCTCCAGAAGTACTTTAATTTTTAGAAACAAACTAGTCCCCTGGATTTACCTCCAGGGTGCCCTTATGGGCGTAAGAAAAATCAAGGAGAAACCTAATGTTTGTAAAAAAAGGCGACAAAGTTCGCGTAATCGCTGGTAAAGATAAGGGAACAGAAGCTGTTGTCCTTACTGCCCTTCCAAAAGTAAACAAAGTTATCGTTGAAGGTGTTAACATCGTTAAGAAACACCAACGTCCAACTAACGAACTTCCTCAAGGTGGTATCATCGAGAAAGAAGCAGCTATCCACGTATCAAACGTTCAAGTTTTGGACAAAAATGGTGTAGCTGGTCGTGTTGGTTACAAATTTGTAGACGGTAAAAAAGTTCGCTACAACAAAAAATCAGGCGAAGTGCTTGATTAATCACGAAGGAAAGGAGAAGTATAATGGCAAATCGTTTAAAAGAAAAATATCTTAATGAAGTAGTTCCTGCTTTGACAGAACAATTCAACTACTCATCAGTGATGGCTGTGCCTAAAGTAGATAAGATCGTTTTGAACATGGGTGTTGGTGAAGCTGTATCAAACGCTAAAAGCCTTGAAAAAGCTGCTGAAGAATTGGCACTTATCTCAGGTCAAAAACCACTTATCACTAAAGCTAAAAAATCAATCGCCGGCTTCCGTCTTCGTGAAGGTGTTGCGATCGGTGCAAAAGTTACCCTTCGTGGTGAACGTATGTACGAATTCTTGGATAAATTGGTTTCAGTTTCACTTCCACGTGTACGTGACTTCCACGGTGTTCCAACAAAATCATTTGATGGACGCGGAAACTACACACTTGGTGTGAAAGAACAATTGATTTTCCCAGAAATCAACTTCGATGACGTTGACAAAACTCGTGGTCTTGACATCGTTATCGTAACAACTGCTAACACTGACGAAGAGTCACGTGCATTGCTTACAGGCCTTGGAATGCCTTTTGCAAAATAATATAGGAGGTAAATCTAATGGCTAAAAAATCAATGATTGCTAAGAACAAACGTCCAGCGAAGTTCTCTACTCAAGCTTATACTCGTTGTGAAAAATGTGGTCGTCCACATTCAGTTTACCGCAAATTTAAACTTTGCCGTGTTTGCTTCCGTGAATTAGCTTACAAAGGACAAATCCCAGGCGTTACCAAAGCATCTTGGTAATATCATGATACGAAGAGCGTAACAACCACAGCAAAAATAGGAAATTTGGTGTAGGAGCGATGCTCCAAAACAAATTTATCTTTTTTGCACAGGTTGTAGCTCGTGTTCAAATAAGAGTTTTCTCATTTGAATGTATCAATACTATCTGAGCCCAGCTCAATCATTAACTAGCAAGTGCAACTTGCAAACTACTAGTAAGAGGAGAAAAACAAAATGGTTATGACTGACCCAATCGCAGACTTCCTAACTCGTATTCGTAACGCTAACCAAGCTAAACACGAAGTACTTGAAGTACCTGCATCAAACATCAAAAAAGGGATTGCTGAAATCCTTAAACGCGAAGGTTTTGTAAAAAACGTTGAAATCATCGAAGATGACAAACAAGGCATCATCCGTGTATTCCTTAAATACGGACCAAACGGTGAAAAAGTTATCACTAACTTGAAACGTGTTTCTAAACCAGGACTTCGTGTCTACAAAAAACGTGAAGACCTTCCAAAAGTTCTTAACGGACTTGGAATTGCTATCCTTTCAACTTCTGAAGGTTTGCTTACTGATAAAGAAGCACGCCAAAAGAATGTTGGTGGAGAAGTTATCGCTTACGTTTGGTAATATTTAGCTCCCAATTTCTTTGTGACTCTTCGTTATCGTCTCTTGCCTAACCCAAAGTTATGCCTGCGAGACGATGCCTAGATTCACTTTGAAATTGAAACCTAAATGTTCCTTTAGATCGAGGAATCGATTTAACCCCGTGAAAACTGGCCATTCTGGCCTGACAATTTAACAGGAGAAAATTAACATGTCACGTATTGGTAATAAAGTTATCGTGTTGCCTGCTGGTGTTGAACTCACTAACAATGACAACGTTGTAACTGTAAAAGGACCTAAAGGAGAACTTACTCGTGAGTTCTCAAAAGATATTGAAATCCGTGTGGAAGGTACTGAAGTAACTCTTCACCGTCCAAACGATTCAAAAGAAATGAAAACTATCCACGGAACTACTCGTGCCCTTTTGAACAACATGGTTGTTGGTGTATCAGAAGGATTCAAGAAAGAACTTGAAATGCGCGGGGTTGGTTACCGTGCACAACTTCAAGGATCTAAACTTGTTTTGGCTGTTGGTAAATCTCATCCAGACGAAGTTGAAGCTCCAGAAGGAATTACTTTTGAACTTCCAAACCCAACAACAATCGTTGTTAGCGGAATTTCAAAAGAAGTAGTTGGTCAAACAGCTGCTTACGTACGTAGCCTTCGTTCACCAGAACCATATAAAGGTAAAGGTATCCGTTACGTTGGTGAATTCGTTCGCCGTAAAGAAGGTAAAACAGGTAAATAATGTTGAGTGGTTGAGTCTCAACCACCAACCTATTTTCCAACTTTGTGCATAGCACACGATTTAAAACTAAAGAGGTGAAAACTGTGATTTCAAAACCAGATAAAAACAAACTCCGCCAAAAACGCCACCGTCGCGTTCGCGGAAAACTCTCTGGAACTGCTGATCGCCCACGTTTGAACGTATTCCGTTCTAATACAGGCATCTACGCTCAAGTGATTGATGACGTAGCGGGTGTAACGCTCGCAAGTGCTTCAACTCTTGACAAAGAAGTTTCAAAAGGAACTAAAACTGAACAAGCCGTTGCTGTCGGTAAACTCGTTGCAGAACGTGCAAACGCTAAAGGTATTTCAGAAGTGGTGTTCGACCGCGGTGGATATCTATATCACGGACGTGTGAAAGCTTTGGCTGATGCAGCTCGTGAAAACGGATTGAAATTCTAATAGGAGGACACTAGAAAATGGCATTTAAAGACAATGCAGTTGAATTAGAAGAACGCGTAGTTGCTGTCAACCGTGTTACAAAAGTTGTTAAAGGTGGACGTCGTCTTCGTTTCGCAGCTCTTGTTGTTGTTGGTGACCACAACGGTCGCGTAGGATTTGGTACTGGTAAAGCTCAAGAAGTTCCAGAAGCAATCCGTAAAGCAGTAGATGATGCTAAGAAAAACTTGATCGAAGTTCCTATGGTTGGAACAACAATCCCACACGAAGTTCTTTCAGAATTCGGTGGAGCTAAAGTATTGTTGAAACCTGCTGTAGAAGGTTCTGGAGTTGCCGCTGGTGGTGCAGTTCGTGCCGTTGTGGAATTGGCAGGTGTGGCAGATATTACATCTAAATCACTTGGTTCTAACACTCCAATCAACATTGTTCGTGCAACTGTTGAAGGTTTGAAACAATTGAAACGCGCTGAAGAAGTTGCTGCCCTTCGTGGTATTTCAGTTTCTGATTTGGCATAAGAAAGGGGATAAAATGGCTCAAATTAAAATTACTTTGACTAAGTCTCCAATCGGACGCATTCCATCACAACGTAAAACTGTTGTAGCACTTGGACTTGGCAAATTGAACAGCTCTGTTATTAAAGAAGATAACGCTGCTATCCGTGGTATGATCACAGCAGTATCTCACTTGGTAACAGTTGAAGAAGTAAACTAATGAATTTTTAGGGGATGTGCACTATACCATCCCCTAAAACTAGATATAGTCATCTATGATGACGTCGTATAGGCGAGTTGATGGGGGAGACAACCTTTTCTCCCTTATCGGCGCTAGCATTTTACAAAAGAGGAGAAAATAAAAAATGAAACTTCATGAATTGAAACCTGCAGAAGGTTCTCGTAAAGTACGTAACCGCGTTGGTCGTGGTACTTCATCAGGTAACGGTAAAACATCTGGCCGTGGTCAAAAAGGTCAAAAAGCTCGTAGCGGTGGCGGAGTTCGCCTTGGTTTTGAAGGTGGACAAACTCCATTGTTCCGTCGTCTTCCAAAACGTGGATTCACTAACATCAACGCTAAAGAATACGCAATTGTGAACCTTGACCAATTGAACGTCTTTGAAGATGGTGCTGAAGTAACTCCAGTTGTTCTTATCGAAACAGGAATTGTTAAAGCTGAAAAATCAGGTATTAAAATTCTTGGTAACGGTGAGTTGACTAAGAAATTGACTGTGAAAGCAGCTAAATTCTCTAAATCAGCTGAAGAAGCTATCACTGCTAAAGGTGGTTCAGTAGAAGTCATCTAAGAGAGGTGACCTATGTTTTTTAAATTATTAAGAGAAGCTCTTAAAGTCAAGCAGGTTCGATCAAAAAATTTTTATTTACAATTTTTGTCGTTTTGGTCTTTCGTATCGGAACTAGCATTACAGTTCCTGGTGTGAATGCCAATAGCTTGAATGCTTTAAGTGGATTATCCTTCTTAAACATGTTGAGCTTGGTCTCAGGGAATGCCATGAAAAACTTCTCAGTTTTTGCTCTTGGTGTTAGTCCCTACATTACGGCCTCTATCGTTGTCCAACTCTTGCAAATGGATATTTTACCCAAGTTTGTAGAGTGGGGTAAACAAGGGGAAGTAGGTCGAAGAAAATTAAATCAAGCTACTCGTTATATTGCTCTAGTTCTAGCCTTTGTGCAATCTATCGGGATTACAGCTGGTTTTAATACTTTGGCTGGAGCTCAATTGTTGAAAACAGCTCTTACACCACAAGTCTTTATCATGATTGGTATCATCTTAACAGCTGGTAGTATGATTGTGACTTGGTTGGGAGAGCAAATTACAGATAAGGGATACGGAAATGGTGTTTCTATGATTATCTTTGCCGGGATTGTTGCCTCAATTCCAGAGATGATTCAGGGCATCTATGTAGACTACTTTGTGAACGTCCCAAGTAGCCGTATCAACTCATCTATCATTTCGTAATCATTTTGATTATTACTGTATTGTTGATCATTTATTTTACAACTTATGTTCAACAAGCAGAATACAAAATTCCAATCCAATATACTAAGGTTGCACAAGGTGCTCCATCTAGCTCTTACCTTCCTTTGAAGGTAAACCCTGCTGGAGTTATCCCTGTTATCTTTGCAAGTTCGATTACTGCAGCGCCTGCGGCTATTCTTCAGTTTTTGAGCGCTACAGGTCATGATTGGGCTTGGGTAAGAACAGCACAAGAAATGCTGGCAACAACTTCACCAACTGGTATTGCTATGTATGCTTTGTTGATTATTCTCTTTACATTCTTCTATACGTTTGTGCAGATTAATCCTGAAAAAGCGGCAGAGAACCTACAAAAGAGCGGTGCCTATATCCATGGAGTTCGTCCTGGTAAAGGTACAGAAGAATATATGTCTAAGCTTCTTCGTCGTCTTGCAACGGTTGGTTCCCTCTTCCTTGGTGTGATTTCCATTTTACCGATTGTAGCAAAAGATGTTTTCGGACTTTCAGAAGCAGTTGCTTTTGGAGGAACCAGTCTTTTGATCATTATCTCTACAGGTATTGAAGGAATCAAACAATTGGAAGGCTACCTATTGAAACGTAAGTATGTTGGTTTCATGGACAGAACAGAATAAAAGTATTTACTGAGTCAGTAAATGCTGAGGGAGTGGAGGTTTAACTCTAACATTAGTGAGAGTTTGGTCTCCCCTCTTCTATTTTGTTTTTAAATAGGGGTAAAAATACTTTTTTGCTTCTATTTAAAAATAAAAATAAGGAGATCAAATCATGAATCTTTTGATTATGGGCTTACCTGGTGCAGGTAAGGGAACTCAAGCAGCAAAAATCGTAGAACAATTCCATGTTGCACATATCTCAACAGGTGATATGTTCCGTGCTGCTATGGCAAATCAAACTGAAATGGGTGTTCTTGCTAAGTCATACATTGACAAGGGTGAATTGGTTCCTGACGAAGTTACAAATGGGATCGTAAAAGAACGTCTTTCACAAGATGATATTAAAGAAACAGGATTCTTGTTGGATGGTTACCCACGTACAATCGAACAAGCTCATGCCTTGGACAAAACATTGGCTGAACTTGGCATCGAACTAGAAGGTGTTATCAACATCGAAGTGAATCCAGACAGCCTCTTGGAACGTTTGAGTGGCCGTATCATCCACCGAGTAACTGGAGAAACTTTCCACAAGGTCTTTAACCCACCAGTTGACTATAAAGAAGAAGATTACTACCAACGTGAAGATGATAAACCTGAGACAGTAAAACGTCGTTTGGATGTGAATATTGCTCAAGGAGAACCAATCATTGCTCACTACCGTGCCAAAGGTTTGGTTCATGACATCGAAGGTAATCAAGATATCAATGATGTCTTCTCAGATATCGAAAAAGTATTGACAAATTTGAAATAAAGCGTTTTTCACACTTGCAAAAATCCGCTACAAATGTTATACTGAGATAGTCTGACTTATAATTGTTGTCTCTGTGTCTAGAGGCATCGAATCGAAATTTATGGAGGTGCTTTTGCGTGGCAAAAGACGATGTGATTGAAGTTGAAGGCAAAGTAGTTGATACAATGCCGAATGCAATGTTTACGGTTGAACTTGAAAATGGACATCAGATTTTAGCAACAGTTTCTGGTAAAATTCGTAAAAACTATATTCGTATTTTAGCGGGAGATCGTGTTACTGTCGAAATGAGTCCATATGACTTGACACGTGGACGTATCACTTACCGCTTTAAATAATCGAAAAACTTGGAGGGATAAGAAATGAAAGTAAGACCATCGGTCAAACCAATTTGCGAATACTGTAAAGTTATTCGTCGTAATGGTCGTGTTATGGTAATTTGCCCAGCAAATCCAAAACACAAACAACGTCAAGGATAAGATAGAAAGGAGAAAACATGGCTCGTATTGCTGGAGTTGACATTCCAAATGACAAACGCGTAGTAATCTCATTGACTTATGTTTATGGTATCGGACTTGCAACATCTAAGAAAATTTTGGCTGCTGCTGGAATCTCAGAAGATGTTCGTGTACGTGATCTTACATCAGATCAAGAAGATGCTATCCGTCGTGAAGTGGATGCAATCAAAGTTGAAGGTGACCTTCGTCGTGAAGTTAACTTGAACATCAAACGTTTGATGGAATCGGATTCATACCGTGGTATCCGTCACCGTCGTGGACTTCCTGTCCGTGGACAAAACACTAAAAACAACGCTCGCACTCGTAAAGGTAAAGCTGTTGCGATTGCTGGTAAGAAAAAATAATATAGGAGGTAAAAGTCTTGGCTAAACCAACACGTAAACGTCGTGTGAAAAAGAATATCGAATCTGGTATTGCTCATATTCACGCTACATTTAATAACACTATTGTTATGATTACTGATGTGCATGGTAATGCAATTGCTTGGTCATCAGCTGGTGCTCTTGGTTTCAAAGGTTCTCGTAAATCTACACCATTCGCTGCTCAAATGGCTTCTGAAGCTGCTGCTAAATCTGCACAAGAACACGGTCTTAAATCAGTTGAAGTTACTGTAAAAGGTCCAGGTTCTGGTCGTGAGTCAGCTATTCGTGCGCTTGCTGCCGCTGGTCTTGAAGTAACAGCAATTCGTGATGTGACTCCAGTGCCACACAATGGTGCTCGTCCTCCAAAAACGTCGCCGTGTATAATCATCGCATTACACTGCTTTTCGTTTAAGAGGGAGTAACTAAATGATCGAGTTTGAAAAACCAAATATAACAAAAATTGATGAAAATAAAGATTATGGCAAGTTTGTAATCGAACCACTTGAACGTGGCTACGGTACAACTCTTGGTAACTCTCTTCGTCGTGTACTTCTAGCTTCTCTACCAGGAGCAGCTGTGACATCTATCAATATTGATGGTGTGTTACATGAGTTTGACACAGTTCCAGGTGTTCGTGAAGACGTGATGCAAATCATTCTGAACATTAAAGGAATTGCAGTGAAATCGTACGTTGAAGACGAAAAAATCATCGAACTAGATGTTGAAGGTCCTGCTGAAGTAACAGCCGGTGACATTTTGACAGATAGCGATATTGAAATTGTAAATCCAGATCATTATCTCTTTACAATCGGTGAAGGTTCTTCTCTAAAAGCGACTATGACTGTTAACAGTGGTCGTGGATATGTACCTGCTGATGAAAATAAAAAAGGATAATGCACCAGTTGGAACACTTGCTGTAGATTCTATTTATACACCAGTTACAAAAGTCAACTATCAAGTGGAACCTGCTCGTGTAGGTAGCAATGATGGATTTGACAAATTAACCCTTGAAATCTTGACTAATGGAACAATTATTCCAGAAGATGCTTTAGGGCTTTCAGCACGTATTTTGACAGAACATCTTGATTTGTTTACAAATCTTACTGAGATTGCTAAGTCAACTGAAGTGATGAAAGAAGCTGATACTGAATCTGACGATCGTATTTTGGATCGTACGATTGAGGAACTGGACTTGTCTGTGCGTTCATACAACTGTTTGAAACGTGCCGGTATCAATACTGTGCATGATTTGACAGAAAAATCTGAAGCAGAGATGATGAAAGTACGAAATCTTGGACGCAAGAGTTTGGAAGAAGTGAAACTCAAACTCATTGATTTGGGTCTTGGATTAAAAGATAAATAAAGGAGGAATACATGGCTTACCGTAAACTAGGACGCACTAGCTCACAACGTAAAGCAATGCTTCGCGATTTGACAACTGACCTTTTGATCAACGAATCAATCGTGACAACTGAAGCTCGTGCTAAAGAAATCCGTAAAACTGTTGAAAAAATGATTACTCTAGGTAAACGTGGTGATTTGCATGCACGTCGTCAAGCAGCTGCTTTCGTACGTAATGAAATCGCATCTGAAAACTATGATGAAGCAACTGATAAGTACACTTCTACTACAGCACTTCAAAAATTGTTCTCAGAAATCGCACCTCGTTATGCTGAACGTAACGGTGGATACACTCGTATCCTTAAAACTGAACCACGTCGTGGTGATGCAGCGCCAATGGCGATCATCGAATTAGTATAAAATCATCAATTTTGTTGAGTGTTATGATGATGGAGTCTTGTGCTCTTAGTCTAGCTCTGGTCTACCGCTAGGATTTCGGTCCTAGCGGGAACACTCATCATAAGTTGGGATAGTAGACGCTTGTTTACGAAATTGTTTTTTTCTTAAGAACAACTTCGTAAGCAGGCGTTTTTGAGTATTTTAGTTAGAATTATGCTATACTACTTGAAAAGAATCCTGTTTAATGTTCAGGTTTCCTATAAAAAGAAGAATTGGAGTTTGCTTATGAAAGCGATTATAACTGTTGTTGGTAAAGATAAATCTGGAATTGTTGCAGGTGTTTCTGGGAAAATTGCAGAATTGGGTTTGAATATTGATGATATTTCTCAAACTGTTTTGGATGAATATTTCACGATGATGGCTGTCGTCTCTAGTGATAAAAAGCAAGATTTTACCTATCTTCGTGATGAATTTGAAGCTTTTGGGCAAATTTTAAATGTGAAAATCAACATTCAGAGTGCAGCGATTTTCGAAGCTATGTATAATATCTAGGAGGTGCACATGGATATTAGACAAGTTACTGAAACCATTGCCATGATTGAGGAGCAAAACTTCGATATCAGAACCATTACCATGGGAATTTCCCTGTTGGACTGTATCGATCCAGATATCAATCGTGCTGCGGAGAAAATTTATCAAAAAATTACGACCAAGGCGGCTAATTTAGTGGCTGTTGGCGATGAAATTGCAGCTGAGTTGGGAATTCCTATCGTTAATAAGCGTGTATCGGTGACACCTATTTCTCTGATTGGAGCAGCGACAGATGCGACGGACTACGTGGTTCTGGCAAAAGCGCTTGATAAGGCTGCGAAAGAAATCGGTGTGGACTTTATCGGTGGCTACTCTGCCTTGGTACAAAAGGGTTATCAAAAGGGAGATGAGATTCTCATCAATTCTATTCCTCGCGCTTTGGCTGAAACGGACAAGGTCTGCTCGTCAGTCAATATCGGCTCAACCAAGTCTGGTATCAATATGACGGCTGTCGCAGATATGGGACGAGTTATCAAGGAAACGGCAACTCTATCTGATATGGGGGCAGCTAAGTTGGTTGTATTCGCTAATGCTGTTGAGGACAATCCATTTATGGCGGGTGCCTTCCATGGTGTTGGGGAGGCAGATGTTATCATCAATGTCGGAGTTTCCGGTCCTGGTGTGGTGAAACGTGCCTTGGAAAAAGTTCGTGGACAGAGCTTTGATGTAGTAGCCGAAACAGTTAAGAAAACTGCCTTTAAAATCACTCGTATCGGTCAATTGGTTGGTCAAATGGCCAGTGAGAGACTGGGTGTGGAGTTTGGTATTGTGGACTTGAGTTTGGCGCCAACCCCTGCGGTTGGAGACTCTGTGGCACGTGTTCTTGAGGAAATGGGTCTAGAAACAGTTGGCACGCATGGAACGACGGCTGCCTTGGCTCTCTTGAACGACCAAGTTAAGAAGGGCGGAGTGATGGCCTGCAACCAAGTAGGTGGTTTGTCTGGTGCTTTTATCCCTGTTTCTGAGGATGAGGGGATGATTGCAGCAGTGCAAAATGGCTCTCTTAATTTAGAAAAACTAGAGGCCATGACGGCTATCTGTTCTGTTGGTTTGGATATGATTGCCATTCCAGAAGATACGCCTGCTGAAACCATTGCGGCTATGATTGCGGATGAGGCTGCAATTGGTGTCATTAACATGAAAACAACAGCTGTACGTATCATTCCCAAAGGAAAAGAAGGCGATATGATTGAGTTTGGAGGCCTATTAGGAACTGCGCCTGTTATGAAGGTCAATGGGGCTTCGTCTGTTGATTTCATCTCTCGTGGAGGACAAATTCCAGCACCAATTCATAGTTTTAAAAATTAAGAAAATAGGAGAAATTTTAAGTTCTATTTAAGGTTTGCTGTGTATACTATAATCATTAAATAAAGACCTCCTAATATTATTTGAAACAGATAACACTGATTTAGTTTGAATTTGATTTTCATCTAATATCTTTATTTAATAGAACTCCTAAACTTTTTCATAATAATCTCCTGCAAAAGTCGCCTGTATGGGTGGCTTTTGTTTTATCATCCATGATATAATAGAAGCAAACGGAGGACGGAAAATGGTAAAAGTACGATTGTATTTGGTACGTCATGGCAAGACCATGTTTAACACGATTGGTCGCGCGCAAGGTTGGAGCGATACTCCCTTAACAGCTGAAGGTGAACGAGGGATTCAAGAATTAGGAATCGGTTTGCGAGAATCTGGTTTGCAGTTTGAGCGTGCTTATTCGAGTGATTCTGGTCGCACTATTCAGACAATGGGAATTATCCTTGATGAACTTGGCTTGCAGGGAAAAATCCCTTATCGCATGGACAAGCGTATCAGAGAATGGTGTTTTGGTAGCTTTGATGGAGCCTACGATGGTGATCTTTTCATGGGCATTATTCCTCGTATCTTTAATGTGGACCACGTTCACCGATTGTCTTATGCTGAACTGGCTGAGGGTTTGGTAGAGGTCGATACAGCTGGTTGGGCTGAGGGCTGGGAAAAACTCAGTGGCCGAATCAAGGAAGGTTTTGAAGCGATTGCCAAAGAAATGGAAGAACAAGGTGGGGGCAATGCCCTTGTCGTCAGTCACGGAATGACCATTGGAACCATTGTTTATCTGATTAATGGCATGCATCCGCATGGTCTCGATAATGGTAGCGTAACGATCCTTGAATATGAGGACGGGCAGTTTAGCGTGGAAGTTGTCGGCGATCGTAGTTACCGAGAACTAGGACGGGAGAAGATGGAGGAAGCCTCTATTTAATGCTCTTCGAAAATCTCTTCAAACCGCGTCAACGTCGTCTTGCCGTAGATATGGTTACTGACTTCGTCAGTTCTATCCACAACCTCAAAAACAGTGTTTTGAGCTAGACTTCGTTAGTCTTATCTACAACCTCAAAGCAGTGCTTTGAGCAACCTGCGGCTAGTTTCCTAGTTTTCTCTTTGATTTTCATTGAGTATAATCAAGTCTAGACTTGCTTGTTATGAACTAGGGATTTGATAAGAATATCAAGATAAGAAAAAACAGCCGAGGGTAATCTCTTCGGCTGTTTTTGATGGGGAAAACTAAAGTGTAATGCTATTGCTTTTAGATATTTTCATAAACAAGAGCAAGGAACCTACTGTTAGAACAGTTAGGATAGTTGACAAGGCTGCCGCAACACCGTAATTTCCTCTGAGAACCTCTGTATAAATGGCTACAGTCATTGTTCTTGTTTTGACATTGTAGAGGAGGATAGAAGTAGAGAGTTCTGAAATCATTGTGACCCAAGATAGGATGGCTCCAGAAATAATACCAGATAGCATCATTGGAGTTGTAATCTTGGCAAAGGTATTGAGACGGCTACTTCCTAAGCTTTCAGCAGCTTCTTCAATACTTGGTGCTATTTGTTGCAAGCTAGCAACAGATGAGCGAATAGTATACGGCAATCTTCTGACAGATAGGGACATAATTAAGATGAAAGCTGTCCCTGTAATCATAAGAAATCCACTTCCAAATAGACCGGTATTGAAGGAAGAAATGAAGGCAATCCCTAGAACGGTTCCTGGTACAATATAAGGGACCATACTGAGGCTGTCAATCAAGTTTGTAAACAAATTCCGTTTTCTAACGGCTAGGTAGGAGATAAATGTTGCGAATAGGACAACTAGAACTAAGGCAATCAAAGGGATACGAATGGTATTGAAAATAGCAGATCCCATACGATTGAAAGCTACCTTGTAACTGTTTAGAGAATAGCCTTTGACAAATACCATACCTGATGTTTTTAGGAAAGAAGTATAAAATCAAGTAGACTTGAGGTAGAACAGAGAACAAGATAATTCCGTAGACTGTTGCATAAATGGCAACCATTTTTCCTTTTGTAGTTTTTTTAGGCTCAATTGGATGGAGCGAATTCATGCTGAAACTGTAGCGGTTTGAAATGTATTTTTGGATAAGGAAGATTGCCAAGGCAATGATAATCGCCATAATTGCTAAAGCAGATGCAAAAGCAGAATTTCCTCCAACCTCGCTAATGAATTGGGTATAAATCAAGACGGGGAAAGTCCGATATCCTTCACCAATCAACATAGGCGTTCCAAAATCTGAGAATGCTCTCATAAACACAAGCAGGGCAGCAGCTAGTAAGGTTGGAACTAGGAGAGGTAAAACAACCGTTACGATACGCTTAAATCCGAAGGACCCCATGCTTTCAGCAGCTTCAAGTAGAGAATTGTCAATACTTTTCATTGTCCCAGCAACGTATAGAAATACCAGTGGGAATAGTTGCAGTGTAAAGACAAGTACAATTCCTTTGAATCCATAAATATCAATAGCTGGAAGATGAAGAGTATTTGTCATGAATTTTGTGATGACCCCATTTCGTCCCAGCAAGAGAATCCAGGAGTAGGCTCCCACGAAAGGAGCTGACATGGAAGCAATGATAATCAATATTTGTAGAAATTTCTTTCCCTTGAAGTCATACATGGAAAAAAGATAAGCTAATAGGGTTCCTACAACTAAGGAAGTGACAGTAGCGGTAATGGAAACCTTGAAACTGTTGACAAGTGTCTCAGAGTAGTAGGCTTTACTAAAGAAAGTGACAAAATTAGCTAGTGAGAATTGTCCTTCATGTATGAGTGCTTGCTTGAGCACGGTAACGATAGGATAAACGAGAAAGACAAGATAGGTAAGAAAGATGAAGAAAGAGGAGGCTGTCCAAATATTTAGTTTTTTACGTTCCATGGTTGACTCCTTTTATCAGGTTTTGGGAACCATCTGCAGAAAAGACGTTTAATTTTTGAGTATTGATTCGTAGACGAATACGATCGCCTTTTTGTAGATCTTCTTCAAAAGTTGATTCTTCGCTAACCTGAATTTTTGAGGCAAAGCCTGTTTCAATGAAATACTCCGTATTTAGTCCAAGATAGACGCTATCGCTAATAGTTCCTTCAATATCTCCAGATTCATCTTTGATAAATTCTTCAGGACGAATGCTTACATGAATGGCTTGCTCCTCAGCCTGATCAAGAGCTGGCATTCGAAGAGCATAGCCATCTGAAAAGACGATATAAGCGCCGTCGCTCCGTTTTTCGAGATTGGCAGGGATAATATTTGTGCGTCCGATAAAGGTTGCTACAAACTCATTAGCTGGTTTATGATAGAGTTCTTTTGGTCGACCGATTTGTTGGATGACTCCGTCTTTCATAACAGCAATTTGATCTGAAATAGCCATAGCTTCTTCTTGGTCGTGGGTCACATAAACGGTTGTAATTCCCACTTCGTGTTGGATTTCTCGAATGGCTTGACGCATATCCAAGCGAAGTTTGGCATCTAGATTACTAAGTGGCTCGTCCATGAGGAGAACACTTGGATTAACCGCTAAGGCACGTGCCAAAGCGACACGTTGTTGTTGTCCACCACTGAGTTTATCGGGCTTTCGATCCGCATATTGAACAATTTGCATGAGTTCAAGATATTTATTGGTTTGTTGAATCAATTCTTCTTTTGGAACCTTCTTTTGCTTGAGACCAAAAGCAACATTATCTCGGACAGTCAAATGTGGGAAAATAGCGTAGTTTTGGAAAACCATCCCGATATTGCGTTTGCTGGGTTCCATATTATTGATTTTTTTATCATCGAAGTAAAATTCTCCGCCTTCGATACTGTTGAAACCTGCAATCATACGAAGAAGGGTCGTTTTCCCACACCCTGAAGGCCCAAGAAGGGTAAAGAGACTTCCTTTTGGAATTGTAATGTTCAAATTCTCAATAACAGGGACATCGTGATAGATTTTTTTTGCGTTAATAATTTTGATCTCACTCATAGTGAACCTCTTTTACTGTTTAGATTGGATATCTGTAAAGACTTCGTTGTATTTTTTAACGATATCTGATTTATTCTTGATGACATAATCATAATCTTCAGTGAGTGTTTTGATTTTGTCAATTGGTTTCATATTTTCGCTCGTTTTAGCATTTTTACGAACAGGACGGTTAGTAGTGGTTGTACCAAGTGTATCTTGTACTTCTTGAGAGATAATAAAATCGATAAATTTCTTGGCATTTTCCATATTTTTAGCTTTTTTAACGATAGCAGCACTAGCAGGTAGGAAGACTGTTCCTTCTTTTGGATAGACTACCTTAATGTTAGCTCCGTCATTTAAGAGTTTAACTGCTGGATCTTCATAAGAGAGACCAACAGCCATTTCTCCGTCAGCGACTGCTTTATAGACACCAGATGAGCTTGAACCGATTTTACCATCAATAAGTGTGAAGAGATCTTTTACATAAGACCAAGCTTTATCGTCTTTGTAACCACCTTGAGCTTGTAGCATATTTGTTAATTGAGCAAAGGCGCTAGAAGAGTTTGCTGGGTCAGCAGTTGCGATTTTTCCTTTTAGTTCAGGTTTGAGAAGGTCGCTATATCCTTCGATGTTCATGCCTTTCGTTAAATCAGGATTGACGATTAAAACACTACCATCTAGTGTATAAGGAGTAGAGTAGCCAGTTGTGTTTTGATATTCTTTGATAACATTATCATTTTCTTTTGAAGTATAGTTTTCAAAGAGTTCTCCGTGGGTAGCATATTGTGTATAAGAACCACCAAAGATGACATCGGCTACAGGTGCTTCTTTTTCTGACTCTAGTTTTTGAAAAGTTCTCCAGTACCAGCTTGAATCAGTTCTACTTGATACCATATTTTTCTTCAAAGGCAGGAATAGTTGCTCCGATTAAGCCCTCTGAGTTTGGTGAATAAACGACTAGCGAACCGCCGTCTCCTTTATCAGATGAACCGCCATCGGCAGATTCATTAGAAGAACAAGCAGCAAGACCAAAAAGAGCTAGTCCGCAAGCAGCATAATACATCCATTTCTTTTTCATGATGGATACCTCCGTTATGTTATTTAAGTTTATTTTAAAACAATGTAAGCGTTTTTAAAACTGATAATTCTATTCTATTAGAGTAAAATTCTCTACAAAAACGGAAGTAATCTTTTGATTTTATAGTAGGGTGCGACAGTTAATCATTGGGAAATCAAATTTTATTTTTTAGATAGAATATCTGTGAAAATATCATTGTACTTTTTAAGAATAGCGGATTTGTTTTTAATGACATAATCGGAATCTTCGGTGGCAATCTTGATTTCTGTCATAGCCTTCATATTTTTATTGGTTTTAGCATTTTTACGAATGGGTCTGATTGTTGTTTCAGTTCCTAGCTTATCTTGGATTTCTTGAGAAAGGAGGAAATCGATAAATTTCTTAGCATTGTCCATGTGTTTGGCGTTTTTGACGATAGCAGCGTTACCAGGTAAAAAGACGGTACCTTCTTTTGGATAAATAACTTTTACATCAACTCCATCATTTAAGAGTTTTAAGGCAGGATCTTCATAGGTGAGTCCTACAGCCATTTCTCCATCGGCGACAGCTTTATAAACATTCGAAGAGCTAGATGCAATTTTTTCCATCTACTAGGGTAAATAGATTTTTTCACAT
>CAKMPG010000094.1:0-6605 GCA_927911355.1 Streptococcus mitis
CCTGAGCTTGTTCAAATTGATTGTCATAGATATGGAGGTTGTTGATGAAGTAGAAGAACTTCCCAACCTTCCAGCCAAAATGCTTGGCAATCATCATTTGAAGAGCTACATACTGCATAGCGTTGATATGGTGGGCCACCAGCATATCATTAGAACGCTGGGTCAAGGTCGCATCCAAATAAATTTCCCCATCTACACGGCGGACATCAAACAGATGGGCTGCTCCCCGTGCGCTTTTCAGACCATGTTTGATGTCCGCCGTGTAGATGGGGAAATTTATTTGGATGCGACCTTGACCCAGCGTTCTAATGATATGCTGGTGGCCCACCACATCAATGCTATGCAGTATGTAGCCTTACAGATGATGATTGCCAAACATTTCGGCTGGAAGGTTGGGAAGTTCTTTTACTTCATCAACAACCTCCATATCTATGATAATCAATTTGAACAAGCAGAGGAATTGCTTCGTCGTGAGCCGTCAAACTGCCAACCACGTTTGGTTTTGAATGTGCCAGATGGGACTAATTTCTTTGATATCAAAGCGGAAGACTTTGAGTTGGTGGATTATGACCCTGTCAAACCACAGTTGAAGTTTGACCTAGCTATTTAAAAGAATAGAAAAAAGAAGTTGAGACAATAAATCTCAACTTCTTTTGTTTTTTAACGTGATACGCGGCGACGGGCTGCTTTTTTTACGGTTTTCTTCGATGAAAGCTGCTTTTTGCTCTTCTGGTTCGATCACTTTCTTTTTAAATGCGTATACTGCACCTGCGACGGCAGCGACAGTTCCTGCGACACCTGTTACAAGACCTTTAGCGAATCCTTTAGCCATGAGTCTTCCTCCTTTATCTTCTTAATCAGCCAGCCCCCTTCAAGAGGTCACATTTTTCTGACTGACTTTTTTTGTGTTATAATAATAGTAACGAAAAAATGGGAATTTTTCAAGGAAAAAAGATGAAAACAAAAATAATTGTGATCGTTGGACCGACTGCAGTTGGAAAGACGGCTCTAGCCATTGAAGTGGCCAAGCGTTTTAATGGCGAAGTGGTTAGTGGAGATAGCCAGCAAGTCTATCGAGGACTTGATATTGGGACGGCCAAGGCTAGTCCAGAAGAGCAGTCAGCTGTTCCCCATCATTTAATCGATGTTAGAGAGGTAACCGAGTCTTACTCGGCTTTTGATTTTGTTTCAGAAGCTAAGATGGCTATTGAAGATATTCACAGTCGTGGCAAGCTAGCCATTATCGCTGGTGGGACTGGGCTTTATATCCAGAGCTTACTAGAAGGCTACCATTTAGGTGGAGAGACTCCTCATGAGGAGATTTTGGCCTATCGGGCTGGTTTGGAGCCCT
Organism: Streptococcus mitis; assembly: GCA_927911355.1. Lineage (GTDB taxonomy): Bacteria > Bacillota > Bacilli > Lactobacillales > Streptococcaceae > Streptococcus > Streptococcus mitis_DD. The sequence goes on from CAKMPG010000094.1 coordinate 1,352, forward strand.
ATACAGATGAGGAATTAGCTCATCTTGTGGAGCAAGCTGGCCTTGAGATTCCCCAGTTTAATCGTCGTCGTGCTATGCGTGCCTTAGAAATTGCCCATTTTGGTCAGGATTTGGAAAATCAAGAGACCTTGTATGAACCTTTGATCATCTGCTTGGATGACGAACGCAGTCAGCTTTATGAACGTATCAACCACCGAGTGGATTTGATGTTTGAGGCTGGGCTTTTGGATGAGGCCAAGTGGCTCTTTGACCATTATCCAGATGTGCAGGCTGCTAAAGGAATTGGCTATAAGGAACTCTTTCCTTATTTCCGTGGAGAGCAGACCTTGGAAGAAGCCAGTGAGAGTCTCAAACAGGCTACTCGTCGTTTTGCCAAGCGTCAGTTGACCTGGTTCCGTAATCGCATGCAGGTCACCTTTTATCAGATTGGAGAAGCTGGTGTACAAGACCGAATTTTAAGCCAGATAGAGGAGTTTTTAGATGATTGAAACGGAGAAAAAAGAGGAGCGGGTCCTGCTCATTGGTGTGGAATTGCAGGGCATGGACAATTTTGACCTCTCCATGGAAGAATTGGCCAGTCTAGCTAAGACAGCTGGGGCAGTCGTTGTAGATAGCTACAGACAAAAAACGTGAAAAATATGATTCTAAGACCTTCGTCGGCTCTGGTAAGTTGGAAGAGATTGCGCTCATGGTGGATGCAGAAGAAATCACCACTGTCATCGTCAACAACCGTCTGACGCCAAGGCAAAATGTCAATCTAGAGGAAGTTCTGGGTGTTAAGGTCATTGACCGTATGCAGTTGATTTTGGATATCTTTGCCATGCGAGCTCGGAGCCATGAAGGGAAGCTCCAAGTCCACCTAGCCCAGCTCAAATATCTCCTGCCTCGCTTGGTTGGTCAGGGGATTATGCTCAGCCGTCAGGCAGGGGGAATTGGTTCCCGTGGACCTGGTGAAAGCCAGTTGGAGTTGAACCGTCGTAGTGTTCGCAACCAAATCACGGATATCGAGCGCCAGCTCAAGGTGGTTGAGAAAAAATCGGGCGACTGTCAGAGAAAAACGTTTGGAGTCAAGCACCTTTAAGATTGGTTTGATTGGTTATACCAATGCTGGGAAGTCAACTATCATGAACACCTTGACCAGTAAGACCCAGTATGAAGCAGACGAGCTCTTTGCGACTTTGGACGCGACAACTAAGAGTATCCATCTGGGAGGCAATCTCCAAGTAACTTTGACAGATACAGTTGGCTTTATCCAAGATTTGCCGACAGAGTTGGTGTCCAGTTTCAAGTCAACCTTGGAAGAAAGCAAGCATGTGGACCTTCTGGTTCATGTTATCGATACCAGCAATCCTTACCATGAGGAGCATGAAAAAACAGTCCTGTCCATCATGAAAGACCTGGACATGGAAGATATTCCTCGCCTGACCCTTTATAATAAGGCGGATTTGGTGGAGAATTTCACGCCTACCCAAACGCCATACGCCCTCATTTCTGCAAAGTCTGAAGATAGTCGTGAAAACTTGCAGGCTTTGTTTTTAGAGAAAATCAAGGATATTTTTGAGAGATTTACCCTACGCGTGCCTTTTTCTAAGTCCTACAAGATTCATGATTAGAAAGTGTTGCAATTCTGGAAGAACGTGATTATCAAGATGACGGGGAAGTGATTACAGGCTACATTTCTGAGAAAAATAAATGGAGGTTAGAAGAATTTTATGACTGATATTAAAAACGTTGGCTCTAAAGTATGGAGGTTATACAAGTCTGGATAAGGTCTATCTAGATCAGCTTCTAGCTGGTAAAACAGAGCAAGAGCAGTTGGCACTGATCACACCTCCGCCAAGTGTGGTCAATGCCTATTTTGCAGAACTCTACCAGAAAAAGAGTCCTGAGGCTGCGACGGATTATTTTGCGGAACTCAGTCAGGAACTGAATCTTTACAATACTGAGCCGAGTTTCACCCTAGAAAACAAGCCTTTTATTCGGCTTAATCTGTCTGGCAAATCCTTTGGTTTTTGCTATGAGAGTGAGGGTCTTGGTCGGATTTTCTCTGAAAATGAAGAGGTAATCTCAGATGACTTGCTCTTTGAGATTGCGCAAATTTTCCCCCATCAACTAGTTTTTGAAGAGTCTGAAAAGATTTACATGAAGCCTGTCGGAGATGAGGAAGTTGTTAGCGTGGAGAGTCTCACAGCTTTGACGGATTTGGAAAGTTTGGCAGATGGTCGCAAACGTCTCAAAGGCTACAGTCAAGAGGATTTACTGCAAGAAGCTGCTACTTTTTCTGGCAAGCGCTATTTCCGATCGGAAAACCGCACAGCCATGTTATATATTGATTAATTAGAAAGTATCGAATGGATATTCAATTTTTAGGAACGGGGGCTGGTCAGCCCTCTAAAGCCCGCAACGTATCAAGTCTTGCCCTGAAACTTTTGGATGAGATTAACGAAGTTTGGCTCTTTGACTGTGGAGAAGGAACGCAAAATCGCATTCTGGAAACCACAATTCGACCACGCAAGGTCAGCAAAATCTTTATCACTCACCTGCATGGAGACCATATCTTTGGCTTGCCAGGATTCCTTTCTAGCCGCGCTTTTCAAGCTAATGAAGAGCAGACAGATTTGGAAATCTATGGACCTCAAGGAATCAAGTCATTTGTCTTAACTAGTCTTCGTGTGTCGGGTTCTCGCCTGCCCTACCGCATTCATTTTCATGAGTTTGACCAAGATTCGCTAGGTAAAATTCTTGAGACCGATAAATTTACTGTGTATGCAGAGGAGCTGGACCACACTATTTTCTGTGTTGGTTACCGTGTCATGCAAAAGGACCTGGAAGGAACGCTGGATGCTGAAAAACTCAAGGCAGCTGGTGTCCATTTGGCCCACTTTTTGGAAAAATCAAAAACGGTCAGGATGTTGTTCTTGAGGACGGTACTGAAATCAAGGCAGCAGACTATATCTCAGCTCCTCGTCCAGGTAAAATTATCACTATTCTTGGTGATACCCGTAAAACTAGTGCAAGTGTTCGTCTGGCTGTCAATGCTGATGTCTTGGTCCATGAATCAACTTATGGCAAAGGCGATGAGAAAATTGCCCGTAATCATGGACACTCAACCAATATGCAGGCGGCGGAGGTAGCAGTAGAAGCAGGTGCTAAACGACTCCTGCTCAATCATATCAGTGCTCGCTTCCTCTCAAAAGATATCAGTAAGCTTAAGAAAGATGCTGCTAGTGTTTTTGAAAATGTCCATGTGGTCAAAGACTTGGAGGAAGTGGAAATCTAGCAGTCACAGAAAGGATAAGTATGCCTACTATTCTCATTACTGGAGCTAGCGGTGGCCTGGCCCAAGAAATTGTCAAACTCTTGCCAAATGACCAACTTATCTTGCTTGGCCGAAATAAGGAAAAATTAGCCCAACTCTACGGAAACCATCCCCATGCAGAATTGATTGAAATCGATATTACCGATGACTCAGCCTTAGAAACTCTGGTAACTGACATCTATCTCCGTTATGGCGAGATTGATGTTTTGATAAACAACGCTGGTTACGGGATTTTTGAGGAATTTGACCAGATTTCCGACCAAGATATTCATCAGATGTTCGAGGTCAATACCTTTGCCCTAATGAATCTATCTCGTCGCCTTGCGGCTCGAATGAAGGTAAGTCGAAAAGGTCATATCATCAATATCGTCAGCATGGCAGGTTTGATCGCTACTGGCAAGTCCAGTCTTTACTCAGCGACCAAGTTTGCTGCTATTGGTTTTTCAAATGCGTTACGCCTTGAACTTATGTCCTACGGTGTCTATGTAACGACGGTCAATCCAGGACCAATCCGAACAGGATTTTTTGACCAAGCCGACCCAGATGGTACCTATCTCAAGTCGGTTGAACGCTTCCTGCTAGAACCAGATGAAGTGGCTAAAAAGATTGTCAAGATTATAGGAAAAAATAAACGGGAACTCAATCTCCCAGTTTTGTTGAACCTAGCCCATAAGTTTTATAGCCTCTTTCCTAAGCTTGCTGATAAGTTGGCTGGGGAGACTTTTAATTATAAATAAAAAAAGTTGTTCCTAACATGGAGCAACTTTTTTGACGATTAGAACAAATCAATACCTGTCTTATTTAATGCGTGGCAGTGATAGGTGAAGGCATTGATAAAATTAGAGTAGTATTGCTGATCAATAAATTTTGCGCTTTGAAGATAATTAAATAGATTTTTCGCTAAAGGAATAGCCTCAGGTTTATTCCATCTAAATTGATTGTAAACATGTTCAACTTCTAGAAACATGAGGGGAATAGCTAGATAGCCTCGTTCGAAGGTCTGAAGTGATTTAATTTTTTTAATAATATCATCAGCCTTTTGATAGTAGCCCAATTCAGAGAAGTATTTTGCAGAGAAAGTAAGAGCATTTAAAATACGTATGTAGGTGTCAGTATTAGCACTTTCTTTGTACATAAGTAGTAATTGTTTGGTCATATGGTCAATGAGTTCCATCGGGCAATGATTGACGATAACACGATAAATTTCAAGTTCGATACTATTAAAGACATCCGATTTCATTAAATGCTTGATAATGTTTTGAATTCTGGCAACGGTTTCTGGACTCTTTGATATGGTTGGATAATGTCTTAATTTAATAGATTTAAAAATCATTTCTGCTTGAAGTGGATTGTCTTTTAGATAGACATCAAATAATTTTTCGTATTCTTCAATGTAAGTGAGGATATCTTCTTCATGGACCACATGCTTGCCAAATTCAATAGCAGGTAATTCTAAGCAGTCTCCACCTTTATTTGCATAGGCGAGAACAAAATCATTCCATTCAACTCCGATAACAATTAAAAGTTTGGCAAAGTTTTCAAGTGAAATTCCTTTTTCTCCTTTTTCAAATTGACTTAGGAACTGTGGTGATACGATATCTGAGGCGGCTTCCTTTAGGCTGAGTCCTCGTGCTTCGCGCAGGTACTTAAATGTAGCTCCAAATGGGTATAGATTTTCCATAAATAATCTCCTTACATACTTTCTAAGACTATTATACAAAAATTTTAGAGAAAAAAATGGAGAAAGAAAACTATAGTTACAAAATACTAGAATTCTATGCTATTTTTTATTTTTATGAACAAGATTGAAACTATAGTTTAAATAGCGAAAAATTTAAATATCTATTATGGTATGATATGGGAAAGAATAGCTAATAAAGCTGGCTTGTTATACTAGTATAACAAGGATTGACTTACCACTCAATCCTATTCTAT
>CAKMPG010000095.1:0-9839 GCA_927911355.1 Streptococcus mitis
AGGGATTCTTCTGTCTTGTAGCTGGTCTTTTGCAGAACTTGGTCCATATGACGCTTGTCCATGAATTTATTGGCCACATAGCCGTTTTCTTGGAACTGGGCCATCAACATTTCACGACCCTTGTTGACAGACAATTCCTTATCTTGGTTTTTAAAGAACTGACGAATCTTGTTGCGCGCCTTGCTGGTCTTGACCATATTGAGCCAGTCACGGCTTGGCCCAAAGGAGTTGGGGTTGGTGACAATTTCAACCTGATCCCCTGTCTTGAGCTTGGTTGTCAGTGGAACCATACGACCATTGACCTTGGCACCAGTTGCTTTTTCCCCAACTTTTGTATGGATTTCATAGGCAAAGTCAATCGGTCCTGAATCTTTTGGAAGGGAACGAACAGCTCCATCTGGAGTAAAGACATAAATCTCCTCAGCCAGATAGTTTTCCTTAACTGAATCCACAAATTCCTTGGCATCATCAGCCTGGTCTTGGAGCTCCATCATCTCCTTGATCCAGTTCATCCCAATAGCTGATTCCTTGCTGTTAACCTGCCCCTTGATACCCTTCTTATAAGCCCAGTGAGCCGCAACCCCGTACTCAGCCACCTCGTGCATTTCCTTGGTCCGAATCTGGAACTCAATCGGCCCTTTTTGGCCCATAAACAGTCGTATGGATAGACTGGTAGCCATTGGCCTTGCGGTTAGCGATATAGTCTTTGAAACGACCTGGCATTGGTTTCCAAAGTTCATGCACATAACCAAGCATGGCATAAACATCACTTTGGGTATCCAAAATACAGCGAATGGCAATCAAGTCATAGATTTCCTCAAAACGTTTTCTCTTATCCTGCATTTTGCGGAAAATCGAGTAGATATGCTTGGGACGACCGTAAATCTTGCCTTTTAGGTGACGATCTGTCGTATAGTCTTCTAGTTTCGTAACTACCTCATCCACCAAGGCTTCACGCTCTCTGCGTTTTTCCTTCATCATATGGGTAATCTTGTAAAACTCCGTTGGGTTGAGATAACGGAAAGACAGGTCTTCCAACTCCCATTGACGCTAGAAATCCCCAGACGGTGAGCAAGAGGTGCATAGATTTCCATGGTTTCTTTGGAAATGCGCTCCTGCTTGTCTTTTCGAAGGTGTTTCAGGGTCCGCATATTGTGCAAGCGGTCAGACAGTTTAACCAAGATAACGCGGATGTCCTCAGACATGGCCATGAGCATCTTGCGATGATTTTCTGCCAACTGCTCTTCGTGAGACTTGTATTTGACCTTACCAAGCTTGGTAACCCCATCTACGATTACCCGCACATCAGGACCAAACTCTCTTTCCAAATCGTCCAAGGTCGCATCTGTATCTTCCACCACGTCATGCAAGAAACCACAAGCTACCGTTACAGCATCCAGCTTGAGCTTAGCTAAAATACCTGCCACTTGGATGGGATGAATGATATAAGGCTCGCCTGATTTGCGGTATTGACCACTATGGCATTCCACCGCATAGACCAAGGCCTTATGGACAAAATGGACATCCTCTTCCGTTAAATATTCTTTGGTTAAAGCGACAACTTCTTCGCCTGTTAAATTCACTTCTTTTGGCATCTCTACTCTCCAATTCTTCCTACCATTTTATCACTTTTTAAGAATATGAAAACTAGAAAAAGAGGATTCCTGAAGCTATTCAATTTGTTGGGACGGATGATAGAATAAGATTCAAACTTAAAAAATAAAATTATCTGATTTTCATCTAACTTTTTTGAAATATAGTCTACGCTAAAAGTTAGTGAAATGAAAATACATTCTTCTTTTTTCAACAAGAAAAGGTTTGATATTTTGGTAATTTTCTAACTTTTTTAGTGTATAATGGTAATATAAACAGTTTTTTACGATAATTACTGAATTTTCATCTTTCTAGAAAGGCAAACAACATGAAATCACACAAAAGACTGACACTTTTAGCCTTAGCTGTTCTTGGACTAACAAATCAAGTCGTTTTGGCTGATGATACGAGTCATTCTACTACTACCCCTATGACTAGTTCAATCAGTAGCTCAACAAATACTTCCACTAGTCATTCTACTAACAGTTCTACAAATACTTCTGCTAGTAGTTCTCAAGCTAGTGCAGAAACTTCGACAAGTACAGCTAGTTCAAGTGAACAAGAAAGTAAACCTTCTCTTTCTAGGGAAACCCAACATAATCAACCTATACAAACTGGCTGGGTAAAAGAGGGGAACAAGTGGACTTTTTATAGTCAAACTGGTGTCAAATTTACAGATACCCTCTATGATGGTTATCTCTTTGATAGTCATGGCTACTTGCTTGAAAACAGCTGGTACCAAATGGGCAATAATTGGTACTATATCAATGGTTCAGGTAAATATTTATCCAACCAATGGAGCCAAATCAATGGCAAGTGGTATGCTTTTGATGGCTACGGTAGAATGTTGGTCAATGTCTGGAAAGGCGATTACTACCTCAAATCCAGCGGTGCTATGGCAGATAAGGAATGGGTCTACGACCAAAGCTACTCTAGTTGGTTTTACCTCAAATCTGGCGGACGCTACGCCCAAAAACAATGGATTGGTTCCTACTATCTTAAATCTGGTGGCTACATGGCCCATAAGGAATGGATTTATGACCCAGACTATCAAGCTTGGTACTATCTTAAAGACGATGGTGTATATGTCACAGGAACCTATTCAGTGGATGGTAAAAACCAGCTCTTCCAAGGAAATGGAAAATGGGTTCGTGAATTAGCACAAGGTTTTCAAAAAGGACATTACTCTAAAACTATTTTTCTAGATCCAGGACATGGTGGTAAGGATCGCGGTGCTTATTATTATGGCATAGCTGAGAAAGAATTGAATCTACAAGTTTATCGTAAGCTACGTAAACGTTTAGAAGGACTCGGCTATACCGTTCTAACTTCTCGAGATAGCGATATAGACGTTGATTTTATTACCGAACGTTCTCGTATGGTCAACAAGACCAATGCTGACTTTTTCATCAGCCTTCATTTCAACGCAAAAGGAAATGATACAACCGTTAATCTTGGTATCCAGACCTATTCTTACAAGGATGAACCTGGTTTCCCTAGCAAGATTAACAAGGATTGGCACAACAATCCTGAACGGATGAGTGAAAGTAACCGTCTCGCAGCTGATATTCATTCTTCACTGCTAGCTGAAACTGGAGCCAGAGATGCCGGACTTTTGCAAGCTACCTTTGCTGTTCTACGTGAAACAGCTAAACCAGCTGTTTTGCTAGAGATGGGATATATGGATAATCCAGAAGAAAACAAAAAAATCCGTAGTAGTGAATACCAAGATAAACTGGTTGAAGGGATTGTCAAGGGAATCCAAAAATACTACGCTGGCAATTAAAGCAGTTTAAGCCTCGAACTCACTCGGGGCTTATTTTTCTTATACAAATTGTGTTCTTCTTTCTAGATCTATCTCCTTTTTCAGCTTATTCTCTCCAACTGTGCTATACCTATCTAGGAAAAAAATATTTCAGAATTGCTTGACAATTCTGAAATGTTTTTTTATAATATGTTATACAGTTAGATTTTCTATTTAGGTGATAGAAGGAGAGATAGAAGAACGGAAACCATATTGTAATCTAAATATAATTTAACTCCCTATGATTATCACTTTTTCATTCAAGTAAATATATTTGAATGACATCATTTCACAAAGGAGTATCCTATGAAAAAAATTGTACTAACACTATTAGGAGCTACTGCTCTATCTATTGCCGTTCCAATCAATGCTGCTGAAACCAATACAACAAATAACTTTGAAGGTCCTCGTTATGAGCGTATATATTCTCATCGTTATAGTAAAACAGTAACAAGATACTATAACATGATGGTTACATCCCACCAACTATCTACTATTCAGAATATAATGATAGTTTCCAGTCAACCTTCAAAGGAACACTTGAAATAGATAGTGTACGAAGATCAAACGGTGGAACTCGTGTCACATACACTGGTACCTTGACTGGATTTTGGAATTAAAAATCCTCAAGATACTTTCTTTTATCCTTTAGTTTATAAGGAGAACACCTATGAAAAAAACTGGTATTTCTATCTTTGCTCTCCTAGTTTTAGGAGTTAGTTGCCTGTTCCTATTCAGCCAGCAAAGCTATAAAAAAACAGTCGTTCAATATTATGCTAACGACCAGAACCTGCCCAATAGGATAACTTATAGTGAGTATAGCGACAAAAGAGAAGCCAACTACGGTGGCACTCTAAACATCACGTCTATCAAACAAGCTAATGACGGAGTTTATGCAACCTATGAAGGGCAATTGACACCTCTCCAATATTGATAAATTGTTAACCAGCCTGTCTTCATCTAGTCATGCTGGTTTTTAAATTCATTCTAAATCCTTACCTATTCTCCCCAACTGTGCTATACTTATCTTAGTACATTCTTTGAGATTGGAGTCAATATGAAAATCCATAAAACCGTCAATCCTGTTGCCTATGAAAATACCTATTACCTAGAAGGTAAAAAACACCTCATCGTTGTCGATCCTGGTAGCCATTGGGAAGCCATTCGTCAAACCATCGAGAACATCAACAAACCAATCTGCGCCATTCTATTGACCCACGCCCATTATGACCATATCATGAGTCTGGACTTGGTGCGCGAAACTTTTGGCAATCCTCCTGTCTATATCGCAGAGAGTGAAGCCAGCTGGCTCTATACTCCTGTCGACAATCTCTCTGGCCTCCCTCGCCACGATGATATGGCAGATGTGGTCGCAAAACCTGCAGAACACACTTTTGTCTTTCACGAAGAATACCAACTGGAGGAATTTCGTTTCACTGTCTTGCCAACACCAGGGCACTCTATCGGTGGTGTTTCCCTGGTCTTTCCTGATGCTCACCTAGTCTTGACAGGAGATGCTTTGTTCCGTGAAACAATCGGACGGACGGATCTTCCAACTGGTAGCATGGAACAACTCCTCCATAGTATCCAGACTCAACTCTTCACCCTCCCTAACTACGATGTCTATCCAGGGCATGGACCAGCTACTACTATTGCTCACGAAAAAACCTTCAATCCTTTTTTCTAGCAAGTTAAAACCCAAGGACAAAAATCCTTGGGTTTTGTTTTACCAAATAATCACGCGGTCTTCTGGCGAACGCCACATACCGTCTCCTTCTTTGACATCATAGGTTGTAAAGAAATCATCGAAGTTTGGTACTTGTACATTGACACGGAGTTTGGCTGGCGCGTGCACATCAACGCTAGCCAAAAGTTTCATAAATTCTGGACGACCTTTCATGCGCCAGATGCGACCGAAATTGTAGAAGAATTCTTCTGCTGAGAAGTCTGCTTCTCTCTTAGCTGCTTCAAGCGCTGCAGCGATTCCTCCCAAGTCAGCCACGTTTTCTGATACAGTCAATTTACCGTTGATGGTTGCTCCATAAGAATCTTGTCCATCAAATTGGTCAATAACTTTTTGTGTTTTCTCCTTGAAGGCAGCATAGTCACTCTCTGTCCACCAATCCTTGAGGCTACCATTTTCATCAAAGGAAGCTCCGTTGGTATCAAAGGCGTGGGAAATTTCATGAGCAATAACTGCCCCAATACCCCCGTAGTTAGCAGAAGATGACTGATGCAAGTCATAGAAAGGCGCCTGTAAAATAGCTGCTGGGAAGACAATCAGGTTCTTCTGTGGATTGTAGTAGGCATTGACCATATGAGCAGGCATGCCCCACTCCTTGTAATCTACAGGCTGGTTCCACTTGCTCCAACTGTGCTTGATTTCCACACGCGCAAAGGCTAGAGCATTGTCAAAAAGACTAGCAGTCTCATCCACTACCTTGTCCTTGTATCGTGCTGGCAATTCTTCTGGGTAACCGATGTAAGGCTTGATAACATTAAGTTTGACGATGGCCTTATCACGAGTTTCAGGAGTCAGCCAGTCATTTTTAGCCAAGCGTTCCTTATAGACATCAATCATAGTTGCCACTTTTTTCTCTACGTCTGCTTTAGCTTCTGGAGAGAATTTTTCATGGGCATACCAGAGACCCAAGGCTTGTTTGAAAGGGCCTTGTGCTAGCTGGTAGGCTGCCTTGACCTTGTCTTTGGCTTCTGGAACTCCTGAAAGCGCACGGCTATAGGCACCTGACAAGACACGGATTTCTTCTGTTAAATAGCTGGTTGAGAGATTCACAACACTTAAAATTAAGGTTGCCTTGAGGAGAGGCCAAGCTTCTTCACTATAGAATTGGTCTGCTGCTTGCCAGAAACGTTCCTCGTCTACGATCACCTTGTCTGGTACTTGTCCAAGAACGGCTTGGAAGAAGTCATCCAAAGGTAGGGCAGACGCGAATTTTTTAAAATATTCATAAGAATATGGATGATAGAGTTTAGCATATTCCGAACTTTCTTCATTAGAGAGCACCACTGCCGCAACTCGACGGTCCAATTCTAGTCTTTTCTCTAGCAAGTCTTCAATTTCTTCATCAGAGAAATCATAAGCCTTGAGGAGATTAGCGCTGGTTTCTTTCCAAAGAGTTAAGAGTTCTTCGCGTTGAGGATGGTCTTCAGCATAGTAGGTTGTATCTGGCAGAATCGTGCTTGGAGCGCTAGCCCACAGAACGTTGATTCGAGCATCCATAAAGTCTGGTGATACACCAAAAGGAAGAAAGTTAGGTTTGCCAGCAAGTTCAAACTCTGCAAGTTTGGCAGTGAAATCTGCAAAAGTCTCCAATTCTTGGAACTCTTTAAGAAGAGGCAAAACAGGTGCGATACCGTCAGCTTCTCTCTTGTCAAAATCACGAACTAGGCGGTGGTATTTGACAAAGTTTGCCAAGATAGCATCCTCAGGCACTTCTTCACCTGCCAACCACTTGTCTGTTGTCGCCAGCATCAGGTCTTCAATTTCCTGGTCTAAATCAACAAAACCTCCAGTTTGAGACTTATCTGCTGGGATTTCAGCAGTCTTCTGCCATTCTCCATTGATTGCATCATAAAAATCATCTTGATAACGTGTCATCTTGTTCTCGCTTTCATTTGTACTTGCTTTTAGCTTAACAAAAATTACCTGGGAATGCAATTAAAAATGAACTTTCTTTTTCCATCATTTTTCAGTTATTATTTTAATTTTTTCAAAAATTAACTTGACTTAATTTTTTTTTAATGTATATTAAGAGACAGGAGGAATATAAGTTTATGATACGTATCGAAAACCTCAGTGTCTCCTACAAGGAAACGTCGGCACTTAAGGATATTTCACTAGTGCTCCATGGACCGACAATTACAGGTATCATTGGCCCAAACGGTGCTGGAAAATCAACATTATTAAAAGGGATGCTGGGAATTATCCCACATCAAGGTCAGGCATTTCTCGATGACAAGGAAGTTAAAAAATCCTTACATCGAATCGCCTATGTCGAACAAAAAATCAATATCGACTACAACTTTCCCATCAAGGTCAAGGAATGTGTCTCGTTAGGACTCTTTCCCTCTATCCCTCTCTTTCGAAGTTTAAAGGCTAAACATTGGAAGAAAGTGCAAGAAGCCCTTGAAATCGTCGGTCTAGCTGACTATGCTGAACGGCAAATCAGTCAACTGTCTGGAGGTCAATTCCAGCGGGTCTTGATTGCCAGATGTTTGGTGCAGGAAGCCGACTATATCCTCTTGGATGAACCCTTTGTTGGGATTGACTCTGTCAGTGAGGAAATCATCATGAATACGCTGAGAGATTTGAAAAAAGCTGGTAAGACGGTTCTCATCGTCCACCACGACCTCAGCAAGGTTCCCCACTACTTCGATCAAGTCTTGCTTGTCAATCGAGAAGTGATTGCCTTTGGTCCAACCAAAGAAACCTTTACCGAAGCCAATCTCAAAGAAGCTTACGGTAATCGACTCTTTTTCAATGGAGGTGACCTATGATTGCAGAATTTATCGATGGATTGCAAAAATTCCATTTCTTACAAAATGCCTTGATAACAGCTATTGTCGTCGGGGTCGTAGCTGGAGCTGTAGGATGTTTCATCATCCTACGCGGGATGTCACTCATGGGAGATGCCATTTCACATGCTGTCTTACCAGGTGTAGCCCTCTCCTTCATCTTGGGCGTTGACTTCTTTATCGGAGCCATTGTCTTTGGATTGCTAGCTGCCATCATCATTACCTACATCAAGGGAAACTCGATTATCAAAAGCGATACCGCCATCGGCATTACCTTTTCTTCTTTCTTAGCCCTCGGTATCATCTTGATTAGTGTCGCTAAAAGTTCAACTGACCTTTTCCATATTCTTTTTGGTAATATCCTAGCCGTCCAAGATACGGATATGTTTATACTATGGGTGTAGGAGCAGCCATTCTCTTGTTGATCTGGATTTTCTTCAAGCAACTCTTGATCACTTCCTTTGATGAACTCTTGGCTAAAGCCATGGGAATGCCTGTCAATTTCTATCACTACTTACTCATGGTACTCCTAACTCTCGTGTCTGTGACAGCCATGCAAAGTGTCGGAACTATCCTGATTGTAGCCATGCTGATTACCCCAGCTGCAACTGCTTATCTGTATGCTAATAGCCTCAAAAGCATGATTTTCCTTTCCTCAACCTTTGGAGCCACAGCTTCGGTTTTGGGACTTTTTATCGGCTATAGCTTTAACGTTGCGGCAGGTTCTAGTATCGTGCTTACAGCCGCTAGTTTCTTTCTCATTAGCTTCTTTATCGCTCCAAAACAACGATATTTGAAACTGAAAAATAAACATTTGTTAAAATAAGGGGCAAAACCCCAATAAATTGGAGGATCTAATGAAAAAATTAGGTACATTACTCGTTCTCTTTCTTTCCGTCATTGCTCTTGTAGCATGTGCAAGTGGAAAAAAAGATGCAGCTTCTGGTCAAAAACTAAAAGTTGTTGCTACAAACTCAATCATCGCTGATATTACTAAAAATATTGCTGGTGACAAGATTGATCTTCACAGTATCGTTCCTGTTGGCCAAGACCCACACGAATACGAACCACTCCCTGAAGACGTTAAGAAAACTTCTCAAGCTGATTTGATTTTCTATAACGGGATCAACCTTGAAACAGGTGGCAATGCTTGGTTTACAAAATTGGTAGAAAATGCCAAGAAAACTGAAAACAAAGACTACTTTGCAGTCAGCGAAGGCGTTGATGTTATCTACCTTGAAGGTCAAAACGAAAAAAGGCAAAGAAGATCCACACGCTTGGCTTAACCTTGAAAACGGGATTATTTTTGCTAAGAATATCGCAAAACAATTGAGCGCTAAAGACCCTAGCAACAAGGAATTCTACGAAAAAAATCTGAAAGAATATACTGATAAGCTAGACAAACTTGACAAGGAAGCTAAGGAGAAATTTAACAACATCCCTGCTGAGAAAAAACTCATTGTAACCAGCGAAGGATGCTTCAAATACTTCTCTAAAGCCTACGGTGTCCCAAGTGCCTATATCTGGGAAATCAACACTGAAGAAGAAGGAACTCCTGACCAAATCAAGACCTTGGTTGAAAAACTTCGCCAAACAAAAACTCCTTCCCTCTTTGTAGAATCAAGTGTGGATGACCGTCCAATGAAGACTGTTTCACAAGACACAAACATCCCAATCTACGCACAAATCTTTACTGACTCTATCGCAGAACAAGGTAAAAGAAGGCGACAGCTACTACAACATGATGAAATACAACCTTGACAAGATTGCTGAAGGATTGGCAAAATAAGCCTCTGAAAAACGTCATTCTCACATGAGCTGGCGTTTTTTCTATGCCCATATTTCCGGTCAAATCATTGGAAAATTCCGACTGTTTCAGCTAAAATGGAAGAAAAAAGATTGGAGT
>CAKMPG010000096.1:0-3224 GCA_927911355.1 Streptococcus mitis
ACCAAAAGATTCAGAATAAGAAAAGGAGAAATGTATGGGATGGTGGCGCGAAACCATTGATATCGTAAAAGAAAATGATCCAGCGGCCCGCACCACTTTGGAGGTTTTGCTGACTTATCCAGGTGTCAAGGCCTTGGCGGCCCACCGTCTCTCGCATTTTCTCTGGAAGCATGGCTTCAAACTCCTGGCTCGTATGCACAGTCAGTTCTGGCGCTTTTGGACTCAGATTGAGATTCATCCGGGTGCTCAGATTGATTCAGGTGTCTTTATCGACCACGGTTCTGGTCTGGTGATTGGGGAAACAGCGATTGTTGAAAAAGGCGTTATGCTTTACCACGGAGTAACTCTTGGTGGAACTGGTAAGGATGTTGGCAAACGCCATCCGACCGTTCGTCAGGGTGCCCTTATATCAGCCCATGCCCAAGTCATTGGTCCTGTAGAAATTGGTGCAAATGCCAAGGTCGGTGCTGCAGCAGTTGTCGTAGCAGATGTACCTAGTGATGTGACGGTTGTCGGTATTCCGGCCAAGATTGTCCGAGTTCATGGACAGAAGGATGAACCGACTATCCACGAAGTTGAAGAAAAACGAGAGTACTACGTCAATAAACTCGAGCAGGCTAAAGAAGCCAGTCACAGATCGTCTGGGTTGTAGAGGATGGCTATATGATTCAAGCAAGAAACAAGTTAAGCCAAGAGGAGCTATCTGAGGCGAAAAAACTAATTAACTGTTGCCAAAACTATGACGGTACCTATCGTGATCCTTATCTATCTAACATGCTTAATTTTGACCCAAACATGCCCGCCTTTTTCCTTTATTATGAAAAAGGCGAACTTGTTGGTTTATTAACTGTCTATGCAGATGACCAAGATGTGGAAGTGACGATACTGGTTCATCCAGATCATCGCCGTCAGGGAATTGCGCGTGCATTGTTTACTTGTTTTGAGAGAGAAATAGCTTCTTTTCCGATTCATTCAGTCACTTTTCAGACAGAGCGTGTTTTTCTAGACCGCCATCCTGATTTTGCCAGCAACTGGGGATTGGTCGAGGACGAGGATACAGAAACTTGGTTAGGTAAGGATAGAAAACCTTATCCGTTAGCAAAGGTTTCTAATCTTGAAGTTTTGTTAGCAGATAGTTCGTATCAGGAGCAAATCAGTCAGTTAAAATTTCAGGCATTCTCAGAAGAGCATGAATCCAGAGAGATTGTGGATAGATATGTCGCTGAAGCTCTGAAGGATCCAGAAAGTCGCTTATATATTTTGTTAAAAGACGGTCAGGTTATTGGAACTTGTACGGTAGATTTATCGACTAATACGAATTACTTCTACGGGTTAGCAATATCTGAACCTGAACGTGGCAAAGGCTATGGAAGCTACTTAGCAAAATCCCTTGTCAACCAACTAATTGAGCAAAATGACAAGGAATTTCAGATTGCAGTAGAGGACAGCAATGTAGGTGCCAAGCGCTTGTATGAAAAAATTGGCTTTGTAAAACAGACCCAGGTGGTTTATCTGAATGAGAAAGGAGCAAGGGATTCCGAAGTGTAGAGAGATTCGGACTGAAATTCAATTGAACTCTTAGTGATGAAACTAATTGTTCTTGGATTTTAGCTTTCCTAACTATGATTTATGATTAAAATCTATGACACTATGTCTCGTGATTTGCGAGAATTTGTCCCGATTGAGGACGGCAAGGTCAAGATGTATGTTTGTGGGCCAACCGTGTATAACTATATCCACGTAGGGAATGCCCGTTCGACGGTAGCTTTTGATACGATTCGACGTTACTTTGAGTATCGTGGGTACGAAGTTGCCTATATTTCTAATTTCACGGATGTGGATGATAAGATTATCAACCGTGCCAAGGATGAAGGTATCACGCCTCAGGAGGTTGCGGACAAGTACATCGCTGCCTTTCGTGAGGATGTGACGGCCTTGGGCGTCAAACCTGCGACTCGCCATCCACGTGTGGTGGAGTTTATGGCTGACATTATCCGTTTTGTGGAAGACTTAATTGAAAAAGGCTTTGCCTACGAGAGTCAAGGGGATGTTTACTTCCGTGTGGAAAAATCTCACAACTATGCCAAGTTGGCTAACAAAACCTTGGAAGACTTGGAGCTGGGTGCTTCAGGTCGTACCGATGAAGAAATAGCTCGTAAGGAAAATCCTGTAGACTTTGCTCTATGGAAAGCTGCTAAATCAGGCGAGATTTCTTGGGATAGCCCTTGGGGACCTGGTCGCCCAGGCTGGCATATTGAGTGTTCGGTCATGTCAACAGAGATTTTGGGCGATACCATTGATATCCACGGTGGTGGAGCTGACCTAGAATTTCCTCATCATACCAATGAAATTGCCCAATCGGAAGCTAAAACAGGTAAGACTTTTGCCAACTATTGGATGCATAATGGATTTGTCAATATCGACAATGTCAAGATGTCCAAGTCCTTGGGCAACTTTATTACCGTACATGATGCCCTTAAAACCCTCGATGGACAAGTGCTTCGTTTCTTCTTTTCGACTCAGCATTACCGCAAGCCCATCAACTTCACAGAAAAAGCAGTTCGGGATGCAGAGACTAATCTCAAGTATCTGAAAAACACCTATGAACAACCATTTACTGGAACTGTAGATGCTCAAGAGTTACAAGCCTTTAAAGACAAGTTTGTAGCAGCTATGGATGAGGATTTCAACTCTGCCAACGGTATTACAGTAGTCTTTGAAATGGCCAAATGGATCAATTCCGGCAACTATGATGCAAGTGTCAAGCAAGCTCTTGCGGATATGTTGGAAGTCTTTGGAATTGTCTTTGTTGAGGAAGTTTTGGATGCAGAGATTGAAGACTTGATTCAAAAACGCCAAGAAGCGCGTGCCAATCGTGACTTTGCGATAGCAGACCAGATCCGTGACCAATTGGCTACTCAAGGAATTAAGCTCCTTGACACCAAAGATGGAGTGAGGTGGACACGTGATTGATGTCAATCTCATTAACGGGATTGCGCTAGCCTTTGAAGGAGATGCGGTGTATTCTATGTATATTCGTCGTCACCTCATCCTCAAAGGCATGACCAAACCCAATAAACTCCACCAAGAAGCGACCAAGTATGTGTCGGCTAAAGCTCAGGCTCGCCTGATTTCTCTTATGTTGGAGGAGCATGTCCTGACGGAAAAGAAGAAGAAATCTACAAACGTGGTCGCAATACCAATAGTCACACCAAGGCCAAAAA
>CAKMPG010000097.1:0-5664 GCA_927911355.1 Streptococcus mitis
ATCAAGCGAAATGCCTTTGGTTTTCGGAACTTTGAAAACTTCAAAAAACGGATTTTTATCGCTCTCAATATCAAAAAAGAAAGGACGAAAATGTGTCCTTTCTCGATCTTAGCTTTTCTTCAACCCACTACAGTTGACAAAGAGCCTCCATTTTTATGCAATATCAAATTTTAACTGGCCTGCTTTGACACCAATCTTAAGTATACTGCCTGCCACTAGTTCTCCCTTAAGAAGAAGTTCTGCCAACTTGTCTTCCACTTCTGTTTGTAGGGTTCTGCGAAGTGGACGAGCTCCCATCTCTGGGTCATATCCTTTATTTGCCAACAATTTCAGTGCTGAAGCTTGTAATTTCAAGTCAATACCTTTTTCAGCCAAACTTGCCACTAAAGGTTTAACCATAATTTTCACCACTTCCTGCATATGGTCGCTAGACAAGCTATGGAAGACCACCTTTTCATCAATACGGTTGATAAACTCAGGTCTATAAGCTTTTTTCAGCTCTTCAAAGATTCGTTTTTCCATATTTTCCTGGTCAAAACGAATGTCCTTAGCCCCAAATCCGACAGTCTTGTCATCCCGAAGGGCTGTCGCACCAAGGTTTGACGTCATGATGATAATGGTATTTGAAAAGTCAACCTTGCGTCCCTTGCTATCGGTCAAGACACCGTCATCCAAGACCTGCAAGAGAACATTAAAGATGTCTGGATGGGCCTTCTCTACCTCGTCAAAAAGGAGAACGGAATAGGGTTTGTTGCGAACCTTCTCGGTCAACTCCCCACCTTCTTCATAACCCACATAGCCTGGAGGAGCTCCGTTGAGACGGCTGGCTGCGAATTTCTCCATATACTCACTCATATCAAAGCGGATAAGGGCTGATTCGTCATCAAAGAGTACTTCTGCCAGAGCCTTGGCCAATTCGGTCTTACCGACACCTGTAGGCCCTAAGAACATAAAGGAACCAATCGGACGCTTGTGACTGCGAATTCCTGACTGGTTGCGGCGAATGGCACGGCTAATGCTTGAAACAGCTTGATCTTGCCCGATAACACGTTTATGGAGTTCTGCTTCCAAGTTCAAGTATTTCTTAGCATCTGTTTGCGTCAATTTTTGAACAGGGATACCTGACAAGCGACTCAAGGTGGTCAAAATATCAGACTCTGTCACCAAGTCTTTATAAACAGGTACTTCCTCTTCTTTAGCAATTAGTTGGGCTGCCTGTTTCCACTTGCCATCCATCAGAGCCTTATCAGCTGGACTCAAACCTGAATCGTCTGCTTTTACATGCTTAGCCTTATTTTGCACTGTTGCTGCCGCTTCATCTAAGAGGTCGATAGCAGAGTCTGGCAAGTGACGGCTAGTCAAGTAACGATGCGCCATCTTGACAGCTGTTTCAACCGCTTCATCTGTGATTTGCACACGGTGATGCTTCTCATAAGTCTCCTTCAAGCCTTGCAAAATAGTCATACTGTCGGCCACGCTTGGCTCTTCAATCGTCACTTTAGCAAAACGACGAGAAAGGGCCGCATCTTTTCGATATGTTTTGGTATTCTTCCTGAGTGGTCGCACCAACTGTTCTCAAGGTTCCACGCGCCAAGGCTGGCTTCAAGATATTGGCCGCATCCAGAGTCGAATCAATCCCGCTCCCAGAACCCATGATAGTGTGAAGTTCATCTATAAAGAGGATGACTTGGCCATCTTCTTCAATATCCTTAATGATATTATTCATGCGCTCTTCAAAGTCACCACGGAAACGTGTCCCTGCCACGACATTCATCAAATCAAGCTCTAACACGCGCATCTTAGACATTTCCGTAGGCACATCCCCACTAGCAATTCGCTGGGCAAGACCAAGCGCCAGAGCAGTTTTTCCGACACCAGCAGCCCCAACCAAGACAGGATTATTCTTTGTCTTCCGACTCAAGATTTGAATCATACGCGAGATTTCCTTGTCCCGACCGATGACTGGTTCTAACTTGCCAGAACGCGCTTGCTCTGTCAAATCATGCGTATAGTCCTCGAGACCTCCGCTCGGAGTCTGGGGCATACCCATCATATTAGCCATAGAATTTTGCTTGTCAGCTACTGTACGATGGCGTTGGCGTAGAGCCTTGAGGTCTTCACGAGTCCAGCCTGCACGTTCTTCTAGATTTCGACGTAGGGCAGCAATCTTAACCTGATCTTTCTTGTCTTCATAAGAAAAGCCTGCTCTCTCCAAGATGCGAGTCGCCAAGGCATTGCCATCATGCAAAATCGCATAGAGGACATGCTCTGTCCCTAGCATCTTAGCATGGACCACTGATGCTACATACTCTGCTTCATCAAAAAGAACCTGCAAACGATGGGAGAACGGCAATTCCGTAAAGATTTCATCCTGGCTATAGTCCGTTTCAGTCAGTTCCAAAGCGACCTCTTCTAAACGGTCCATCTCATATGGATAATCATTTAAAGTCGCCCCTGCCACACTATAACTGTGATTGGACATGGCAATCAACAAGTGCCAAGACTCTAGATAACGAGCTCCAAAATGGCCAGCAACCATGTAGGCACTTTCGATACATTCATTCAATGCTTTTGAATAGTTCATCTTACTTCCCTTTTCTATCTACCTCTTGTATGACCTGTCGTAGCATATTAGCTCGAACAACTGGAGCTTCTTCTCCTAGAACGCGATCCAAAGCTACTGCTACCAGCAAATTCATCTCTTGCTTGGTCATCAATTCCTGCTCAACCAAAAGCTGTAGAATATCCTCATAAATTTCTTGACTGACCCGCTCACCAATTGAGTAAAGCAGCTCCCTGAGCATTTCATGATGACTAGAAAACTCAATCCGTCCTATACGAATGTAGCCTCCACCACCACGCTTACTTTCAACCAAGTAGCCTCTACTTTCCGTAAAGCGTGTCTTGATCACATAGTTAATCTGACTGGGAACAACCTGAAAAGTATCCGCCAACTGACTCCGTTGCAACTCCACAATTCCAGATTGATCTAAAATCGCCTTGATGTAGGCCTCAATATGATCCGATGTATTTTTAAATCTCATTACAAACCCACCTCTCTCTTTAAACCTTGACTATCTTTGACTATTATACCGAAATTTTCTCATTTTTAAAAGAAAAAGGGCGCTGGTAAAGGATAATCTTCACCAACTCCCTATTTTTCTACTTATCTAAGCCTAATTCTGCCAAGATTTGACGTTTGTAGGCAATCTTTTGGACTTCCTTGTCCTCATCTTCAGACCAATCTAGTTTAATTTCTGAAACAATCTGCCCAGGGCGATTTTTCAAGATATAGATGCGGTCACTGAGATTGAGGGCCTCCTCGATACTATGCGTGATGATCAAGGTTGTTAGTTGCAACTGCTTGTGAATCTCAAGGTACCAAGCGTGTAGTTCCATCTTGGTCATCTCATCCAAGGCGCTAAAGGCTTCATCTAAGAGAAAGAGCTTGTGCCCAAAAAGATAGGTCCGTAGTAAGGCTACACGCTGGCGCATCCCTCCGCTGAGTTCATGGGGATACTTGTCCCGTACAGCTGTCAACTGGAAGGTCGCAAGAATTTCATCTGCGCGAGCAATAGCTTCTGCCTTATCCACCTTTTGAATCAAGAGGGGCAGAATGATATTACCAAGCACCGTCTTGTGCTCCAAGAGCAGATCCTTTTGTAACATATAACTCACGCGCCCTTGGGATTTTCTTCACCATCAAGGACAATTCTCCCTGACTGAACTTCTAAAATCCCCGCAATTAAGTTGAAAAGCGTAGTCTTACCAACACCACTTGGGCCTAGGATAGAAACCACTTCACCTGAAGTGACTTTCAGATTGATGTCCTCTAAAATCCTCTCCTGACCATAGGCATAACTGACGTGTTCTAGTCTAATTTCTGTCATTATTTCACAAATTCGTTGGTGAAGCCTTTGTCTGTCAAATCTTCTTTAAGGATACCATTTTCTTTATCCCATTTGTAGAAGGCATTCCAGCGAGCTGCATCAAATTGCCCCCATTTTTCCTTGTCGCTTGCGTATTCTTTTGACAAGTATTTTTGAGATTCGATGACAAAGTCACGTTTTTCCTTGAGTTCAGGTGCATTTTTGATGAGGATATCAGCTGCTTCCTCTGGATGCTCCATAGCATATTGGTAGCCTTTTTTGATAGCTTGGATAACTTTGCGAGCTTCTTCTTTGTTGTCTTTCAAATAGTCGTTGTTAGCAATAATGACTGGTGAGTAATAGTCAAATTCTTTAACGTAGTCTTTCAAGTACATGAAATTAGCATCTACACCTTGAGATTTTGCAAGGATACCATCCCAACCGTAGTAGATCCAAGCAGTATCAAAGACGCCATTGGCAATCGGTGTGATTGAGTTTGAGTCGTTATTTGGTACTTTTTCAACCTTCTCAAAGTCTCCACCTTGAGATTCTACCAAGGTTTTCAACATAGCAAGTTCAGTTGGGTCATTCCATGTCCCGTATTTTTTACCAACCAAGTCCTTTGGACTGCTTACATTGTCAGATTTACGAGAGATGATTCCTGATGTATTGTGTTCAACAATAGCTGCAACGGCAGTAATTCCTGCTCCTTTTTCCAATTTTTTTAGCCATATAGTCTTGGAAATAGACTGCAAATGGTGCCTTACCGTTAATAACCAAGTCAGAAGAACTTTCTTCTGGTGGCAATTTCAAATCAACATCCACTCCAGCTTCTTTGAAATAACCTTTTCCTTAGCAACATAAAGCCCTGTGTGGTTGGTATTTGGTGTCCAGTCTAGGATAAAGTCAACTTTCTTGAGTTCTGCCTCTTTGTTATCCTTAGAAGCAGTTCCTTGACCACAGGCCACAAGTACAACAGCTACAAGAGCTGTTAAAACAGTTAAAAACACTTTCCATGGTTTTTTCATTTTGATTTCCTCTTTTCTTTTTTGAAACATTCTAATTCTACGAACGTTTCCATTTAATAACATATTTCTCGCTGATATCGACCAACTTCATACCCAGAAGGCTGATAATCGATACCAGAATAATAATAGCAAACATAGTATCATACTGAAACAGTTTCTTGGACTGAATCATGTAGACACCCAGTCCTTCAAAGCCTCCCAACCACTCAGATACCACTGTTGTGATAAAGGCGTAGGAGACACTGACCCTCAGTCCTGCATAAAAGTAGGGCAAGCTGACTGGGATTTTAAAATGCCACAGGATTTGCCAAGGCTTGGCCCGCATCAGACTAAACAAGGTCAGCATATCCTTGTCACAATGCCTAAAACCGTCCAAAATGCTGACGATAATAGGAAAGGTAGTCGTCAAGATAATCAAGACAATCTTGGGTAAAATCCCATAACCGAGCCACAAGACCAGGATAGGAGCTATGGCAATAGTCGGAATGGTCTGAACAACCACCATCATAGGGTAAATCAGGTCGTTAAGCCAAGTCAAACTATCCATGAGCACAGCCATGAGACAGGCAATCAAGACTCCCAAAATTAGACCTAGCAAAGCCACTCTCAAGGTCGCCCAGCTATGGTGCCAGAGAAATTCTCTATCTCGCACAAAAGACTGGAGGTTTCAAGAGGTGTCGGCAGGATAAACTGGGGAGAAGTTTAAGAAAACCTGCTAACTGCCAGATTGACAAGACTCCTAGAAAGCCCAATAGACTAATGTGTCG
>CAKMPG010000098.1:0-5900 GCA_927911355.1 Streptococcus mitis
AAAACCTTTGTCAATCACATGTCCAGCTTCTTGCAAGAAATGAAGAACTCCTTTTGGATAATTGGTCCAGTTGTGCTCTTTTTCAAACTTGAGGTTAGCTAGAGGCACTTCGATAATGCCCTTGTCCTCAAAGTTAGCTGAGTAGAAACGCAAAACTTGGTCTTCACGCTTGCGAGCTGCCCCATATGTTCCTAAGGAAATGGCTGCTGGAAATACATGTCCACCATTATAGTCCGTGTGTTCACCAATCAAATTGATACGGCCTGGTGAAAAGAAAGTTTGATCTGCTTCTTGACCAAAAACAGCAAGAAAATCTTTACGAAGAGCTTCAGCAGTAAGATGTTGTGTCATATGAATTCTCCTTTTACTGTGCGTTAAGTCACCTTAACGTGTAATCGTTTTCTTCTATTGTATCCAAGGGATTTCCCAAGGTCAATCCTTTTTACTAAAATTTTACTAAACTATCAGTAAAATACAGAAAAATATGATATACTAACCTAAAAGGAGGAGGATTTATGGCTACCTTAAAAGACATTGCACAGCTAGCCTCTGTCTCTATCGCGACCGTATCCCGCGTCCTCAATCGCGACCAGAGCCTATCTGTTACAGAAGAAACCAGACACCGTATTTTAACCGTTGCTGAAGAGTTGGGCTACACTAAGCACCTCAAGACAGGCGAGTCCCACAAGCCCAAGCAAAAGATTGCCATTATCCAATGGGTCAGCGAACAAGGGGAGCTAGACGATCTCTACTACTACCAGATTCGCCTAGGAATAGAAAAAAGAGCCCAAGAACTGGACTATGATATTTTACGCTATTTTAATGACCATCCTTTTACACTGAGCGAGGAAGTCATCGGGATTCTCTGCATCGGAAAGTTTAGTCGAGCTCAGATCTCTGCCTTTGAAGAATACCAAAAGCCTCTTGTCTTTCTAGATAGCGATACCCTCTCGCTGGGACACACCTGCATTATCACAGACTTTTACACTGCCATGAAACAGGTTGTCGATTATTTTCTCAGCCAAGGGATGGACCGCATCGGGATTCTAACAGGCCTTGAAGAAACAACCGACCAAGAAGAAATCATTGAGGATAAGCGACTGGAAAATTTTAGAAACTACAGTCAAACAAAGGGAATCTATCATGATGAATTAGTCTTTCAAGGAAGCTTTACCGCCCAGTCTGGCTATGACTTGATGAAGGAGGCCATTCAGAACTTGGGAGACCAACTCCCACCAGCCTTTTTCGCAGCTAGCGATAGTTTAGCTATCGGTGCCCTCCGTGCGCTCCAAGAAGCTGGAATCAGCCTACCAGACCGCGTCAGCCTCATTTCCTTTAACGACACTAGTCTGACCAAGCAAGTCTATCCTCCCCTCTCCAGCATCACCGTCTATACCGAAGAAATGGGCAGAGCAGGCATGGATATTCTTAATAAGGAAGTACTCCACGGTCGCAAAATCCCTAGCCTAACCATGTTGGGAACCAGACTGACTCTGAGAGAAAGTACAAGGAATGAATAGGATAACAAAACGACCTCTAGCGAGGTCGCTTTTCTAATGATGATGCCCATGCTTCTGCTCTAATTCTCTCACCCTCCGCTTATGTTGCGCATGATTGCTTTGACTGCTATCTACTTCAATAGTGATATTCTGCACGCCTCTTTCTTCTAAACATTGACGCACCACTTCTTTGGTTTCCATCATCTGTTCCCAGTCCTTGATACAAATGTGAACAATAGCATTATTCTCTAGACCATCCATGGACCAAATGCTAAGTTGATTGACACTGTTGACATTGGGTAGAGCCTCTAAATCCTTCTCCAAATCACTTGTCTCGACTCCTTCTGGCTTAGCATCTAGGAAAATTTTCAGTGCGCTCCAAAAGCGAGGAATGGCTTTCGACAGAATAAAGATAGAAATAACTAGTGATAAAAGCGGATCGAGGATATACCAGTCCGTAAATCGAAGAATAATCGCCATTAGAATGACGGCCAACCAACCAAGAGTGTCTTCCAAAAAATGCAGGCTAAGAATTGACTCGTTCTTTGTTTTCCCCTTACGAACTACCAGACTTGCTAGCACATTAATGGCTACTGCAATGATTCCCAGCCAGAGGATGCCTTCCTCATTGACGGGTTGCGGGTGAACAATCTTTGTGACATTTTCCAAGATCACTAGGACAGACCCTATCATAAGAATCACAGCCGTTAGCATGGCTCCTAAAAGACTAAAACGTTTGTAACCCAAGGTGTACTGTCTATCTTCTTCACGGTTTGAAATTGTTTCTAAAAGGGCTGAGATGCCAATGGCTATAGCATCTCCCAAGTCATGAACGGAATCAGCAAGAACTGCACTCGAACCAAAGATTCCTCCTGCGATAAACTCAACAATCGCATAGCTTAAATTTAAGAAAAAAGCTAACCAGATAGATGTTTTAGAACTCATTTCTCTCCCTCCTTTGGTATAATGGGTATATACATACTTCTTTCATTTGTATTATCTAATAAAATTCAAAGAAAGGATAGAAGCAAACTGTCAGCAATGTTCAGTTCTGAACAGTTTGTCTCAAGTGTCTACATGCCAAAAAGAGACCGTCGAGTCAGCAAGACGAAAAAAGCCATCTATCAAGCTTTTTTACAACTTTTGAACGACAAAGGCTATGATGCCACTACTGTTCAGGATATCATTGACCTAGCAGATGTTGGGCGTTCTACTTTTTACTGTCACTATGAAAGCAAGGAACTCCTTTTAGATGAGATCTGTCGCTACCTCTTTCATCATCTCTTTGAAAGGGAAGGACACTTTACTACCGAGGACTACCTCGCACATATCTTTTTACATTTTCAGAAAAACCAGGACCATGTTACCAGTCTGCTATTTTCCAAAAATGACTACTTCCTCCGTCAACTCCATAAAGAGCTAGAACACCATGTCTATCCCATGTTGGCTGATGAGTTAAAAGAAGCCCACACTAATCTGCCTACTTCTTACCTCCAACACTTGGTCGTGTCCAACTTTATCGAGACATTGACCTGGTGGCTCAAAAAAGGACAAGACTTTACATACCAGGAAGTTGTCCAGTTTTATCTAGACCTTCTCATTCCTAAAAATTGAATACAGAGTAGAGCTCAGTTGCCTTATTTCTAGGCTACTGAGTTTTCATCTTTTCAACAATCAAAAAAGCCCAGACAACATTGTCTGAGCAGTTTTCTATATGGTCGTTTAACAAAGTTGAGTTTGACATTTTCAAACTATTTCTTCAACAAACCTTGTTCTTGTAGAAACTCCTTGGCTACTTGTTCTGCTGACTTGCCTTCAACACCGACTTGGTAGTTGAGCTGGCTCATCTGGCTTTCAGTAATTTTACCAGCCAATTTATTGAGAACTGTTTCCAACTCTGGATGTTTCTTGAGAAGAACTTCTTTCATCAGTGGAGCTCCTTGATAAGGTGGGAAGAGTTGCTTGTCATCTTCCAAGACCTGCAAATCATAACGCGCCAATTCCGCATCAGTCGAATAGGCGTCCGTGATTTGAATATCACCTGACTGAATAGCCTGATAGCGAAGGGCTGGTTCCATCGTAGCTACATTGAGATTGAGACCATACATTGATTGTAAGCCCTTATTTCCATCTTCACGGTCATTAAATTCGAGTGTAAATCCAGCCTTCAACTGCCCTTCCACTTTTTTCAAGTCCGAAATGGTCTTCAAGCCATATTCTTGAGCAATCTTTTTTGGAACAGCTACAGCATAGGTATTTTGATAAGACATGGGTTTGAGATAGGCTAGATGATCCTGTTTGGCAATACCATCACGCGCCACCTGATAAACCTGCTCTGGCTCATGACTCACTTTAGGTGATGGTTGCAGCAAACTTTCAGTCACCGTACCAGTAAATTCAGGATAGATGTCAATATCGCCTTTTTTCAAAGCTTCATAAAGAAAGCTTGTTTTCCCAAAATTCGGTTTAACAGTCGCAGTCATGCTGGTATTTTCTTCAATAAGGAGTTTATACATATTGGCCAAAATTTCTGGTTCCGGTCCCAATTTCCCAGCAATAACCAAGTTTTCTTTCTCTTTTTGAGCCAAAAGAGCTGGACTATAAGACAAACCAAGCAATATGGTCACCAAGGCAAAACCAGAGAAAATCGTCCGCAATTTTGCCTTTTCCATCACTTTTAGTAGGAAGTTAAAGGCAATGGCAAGCACTGCGGAAGAAAGTGCCCCAATCAAAATCAGACTGGCATTATTACGGTCAATTCCCAAAAGGATAAAGGAACCCAGTCCCCCTGCACCAATCAAGGCCGCCAAGGTTGCCGTACCGATAATCAAGACCGCTGCCGTCCGAATCCCAGACATCATAACAGGCATAGCAAGTGGAATTTCAAACTTCTTGAGACGCTCCCACCTAGTCATCCCAAAGGCGATCCCAGCCTCCTGTAGACTCGGATCAATTCCCTTTAGCCCAGTGATGGTATTTTGCAAAATCGGAAAGATCGCATAGATTACTAGAGCTGTCAATGCCGGTAAAGTCCCAATTCCCATCAAAGGAATAAAGAGTCCCAGTAAGGCCAGAGACGGGATGGTCTGAAAAATCCCTGCAATCTGCAAGACCCAATCCGCCATCTTCTCATGATAGCGAAGATAAACAGCCAAGGGAACCGCGATAAAAATAGCTAGTAACAAGGTCAAAAGTGACAACTGCAAATGTTGAGAGAGAGCTGTCAACCAATCACTAAAACGATCCTGAAAAGTTGCAATTAAATTAGTCATGAACACTACCTCCAAACAAATCTGCTACAAATTCTGTGGCAGGAGCTTTTAAAATGGTCTCGGGGTTCGCCACCTGACGAATCTCTCCATCCTGCAAGACAGCAATACGGTCACCTAATTTCAAAGCTTCATCCGTATCATGGGTCACAAAAATCGTTGTCATTCCAAACTCTTTATGCAATTCTTTAGTCAGAACCTGCAACTGTTTTCTCGAAATAGCATCCAAGGCTGAAAAGGGTTCATCCATGAGGAGAATCTTAGGCTGACCAATCATAGCCCGTACAATTCCAACCCGTTGCTGTTCTCCACCAGACAATTCACTCGGAAGTCGATGTCCATACTCAGCTACTGGCAAGCCAACCTTGTCCAAAAGCTCTTCTGTTTTCTGAGCAATTTTTTCCTTAGTCCATCCCTTCATCTCAGGAATCAGGGCAATATTTTCAGCAACCGTTAGATTTGGAAAGAGAGCAATGGCCTGTAAAACATAACCAGTAGAAAGACGAAGATCACGCTCATCATAGTCTTTGATACGCTTGCCATCCATATAAATATTTCCATCAGTCGGTTCCAAGAGGCGGTTGACCATCTTAATCATGGTCGTCTTACCTGATCCAGATGGACCAACTAAAACCATAAACTCGCCATTCTCAATTCGTAAATTGACATCTCTCAAGATATCTTTTTCTGTGTAGCGTAAAGCTACATTTTTGTATTCAATCATTCTGTATCCTCAATTTAAAACTTCCCTCGATTGGTCAAGTCTTCTACCTTAGGCATGACTTCCTTATTGTCCCAATGCTCCACAATTTTCCCGTTTTCTAGACGGAAGATATGGTACTGGGCATAAGCAACTCCATCAATTTGAGTCTGACCATAGCTAACCACATAGTTTCCTTGTCCTAAGAGTTGGAAAACAAATTCAAAAGTGGCATTTGTTTATAAACAGCTAATTTGCTATATTCTAAACCTCATTTTCCTCCTCTTTCAGATTAGCCAAAATTCTTTCTCGAAAACCTTCAAATTGGCGAATTTCTTCCTCGGTGAATCCTTTGTAAAAGATCGTATCCAATTTCTGACTGACACGATGCCCCACTTCTTTCTGAGACTGCCCAAGGCACACAGGGATAGG
>CAKMPG010000099.1:0-3639 GCA_927911355.1 Streptococcus mitis
ACTTATTCAACATCTTACTTCAAAATCTGAAAAAAATTGAGCTTAATTTCATTATTTGTTTAATTCTTCAATTTTTGTGTTTGGTCATAAAGAACCAAAGCATCCACAACTTCATCCAATTTACCAGACAAAATGGTATCTAGTTTTTGGAGAGTCAAGCCGATACGGTGGTCTGTGACACGATTTTGTGGGAAATTATAAGTACGGATTCGTTCTGAACGGTCACCAGTACCGATTGTTGACTTGCGCTCAGCGTCTTGTTCATCCTGAGCAATTTGTGCAAAGTGGTCAGCAACACGCGCACGGATGATTTTCATGGCCTTCTCACGGTTCTTCTGCTGGGTACGTTCTTCCTGCATCTCAACCTTGATATTGGTTGGCAAGTGAACGATACGAACGGCAGTTGCAACCTTATTGACATTCTGTCCACCAGCACCTGATGCGTGGTAAATGTCAACACGAAGGTCTTTTGGATCAAGATCGTATTCAACTTCTTCTACTTCAGGCATGACAAGAACTGTTGCTGTCGAAGTATGGACACGGCCTTGGCTTTCTGTCACAGGGACACGTTGGACACGGTGGGCACCTGATTCGTACTTAAGTTTAGAGTATACAGATTGACCCGAAACCATGGCAACCACTTCTTTGAAACCACCGACACCATTCATAGAAGCTTCCATGACTTCAAAGCGCCAGCCTTGGGCTTCCGCATACTTTTGGTACATGGTTAGCAAATCCCCAGCGAAAAGTGCTGCTTCGTCTCCACCAGCGGCGCCACGGATTTCAAGGATGATATTCTTGTCATCGTTTGGATCTTTAGGAAGGAGCAAGATTTTCATGTTTTTCTTCGTATTCTTCTTTTTCAGCCTTGGCATCTTTGAGCTCTTGCTTGGCCATTTCTTCCAAGTCAGCATCTCCACCTGATTCCTTAATCATCTCTTCAGCGTCAACGATGTTTTGAAGGACTTGTTTGTACTCACGGTAGGCTGTTACCGTATCGCGAGTAGAAGCCTCTTCTTTTGAAAGTTCCATAAAACGCTTGGTGTCAGACACTACATCTGGGTCACTCAGCAATTCTCCTAATTCTTCATAACGGTCTTCTACAGCTTGTAGTTGATCATAGATGTTCATTTTTCTTCATTCTCCTTATTGATTTCAGGCGCAAAATAATGTTTACGGCAAACCGAGATATAGGTTTCATTTCCACCAATCTGGATCTG
Organism: Streptococcus mitis; assembly: GCA_927911355.1. Classification (GTDB taxonomy): domain Bacteria; phylum Bacillota; class Bacilli; order Lactobacillales; family Streptococcaceae; genus Streptococcus; species Streptococcus mitis_DD. The sequence goes on from CAKMPG010000099.1 coordinate 1,221, forward strand.
TTCACCATCATAAACGGGCAGTCCATCCTGAGTTCGCAACACCATAGTCGCCTTTTTCTTACAATACTGGCAGATGGTTTTAATCTCATCGATTTTATCTGCTAAAAGCAAGAGATATTTGGAACCTTCGAATAGTTCATTTCGAAAATCATTTTTCAAACCAAAAAGCCATGACAGGTATGTCTAACTCATCGACAACGCGAGCTAGGTCGTAAACATGGTGACGCTTAAGAAACTGGGCTTCATCGACCAAAACACAGTAAGGCTTTTCTGGTAGGTCTCGGATATAGCCAAAGATATCCGTCGTTTCCTCAATCGCAAGGGCAGGTCGTTTCATGCCAATACGACTCGACACATAGCCAACACCGTCACGCGTATCCAGAGCCGAGGTCATAATGACAATACCTTTTCCTTGCTCCTCGTAGTTATAGGCCACTTTGAGAATCTCGATCGTTTTACCAGAGTTCATGGTCCCATAACGATAATACAACTGTGCCATGTTTCTTGCTTCACGTCCATTTCTAAATTTTTGCTACATTCTAGTATATCATAATTTTCTTAAGCTTTAAACGGCAAAATGTGGTAAAATAGAAGAAATCAAAAACTAGTGGAGGAAGCTATTATGCCATTTGTACGCATCGATTTATTTGAAGGACGCACGCTCGAGCAAAAGAAAGCTCTTGCTAAGGAGGTAACGGAAGCTGTTGTCCGCAACACAGGAGCCCCTCAATCAGCCGTTCATGTCATCATCAACGACATGCCAGAAGGAACTTATTTCCCACAAGGGGAAATGCGCACCAAATAAGCTAGCTTAAGCAGAATTGCTTAGGCTTTTTCATTCTCCAAGTAGCATCCATTGAAGAAATAGTTCAAATTTGTTACAATTTGAAAAGAGACTTGGAAAAATTTCCAAGAAAAGAGCTATTTATTAAAGGAAATATTATGATTACACGTGAATTTGATACCATCGCTGCTATCTCTACTCCACTAGGTGAAGGGCTATTGGTATTGTCCGCCTGAGCGGAACAGAAAGTTTTGCTATTGCGCAAAAGATCTTTAAAGGAAAAGACTTGAACAAGGTTGCCAGCCACACTCTCAACTACGGTCACATTATTGATCCTCTGACTGGTAAAGTCATGGACGAAGTCATGGTTGGGGTTATGAAATCTCCAAAAACCTTCACTCGTGAGGATATTATCGAGATTAACACCCACGGTGGGATTGCGGTGACCAATGAAATTCTCCAGCTAGCTATCCGTGAAGGAGCTCGGTTGGCAGAACCTGGTGAATTTACCAAACGTGCCTTTCTAAACGGTCGCGTAGATTTGACGCAGGCTGAGGCCGTTATGGACATCATCCGTGCTAAGACAGACAAGGCTATGAACATTGCAGTTAAACAATTAGACGGTTCCCTTTCTGAGCTGATTAATAATACCCGTCAAGAAATCCTCAATACTCTTGCCCAAGTCGAGGTTAATATTGATTATCCTGAGTATGACGATGTTGAGGAAGCCACTACTGCCGTTGTCCGTGATAAGACTATAAAGTTTGAGCAATTGCTAACCAATCTCCTTAGGACAGCCCGTCGCGGTAAAATCCTCCGTGAGGGAATTTCAACAGCTATCATCGGCCGTCCTAACGTTGGGAAATCAAGCCTTCTCAACAACCTCTTGCGTGAAGACAAGGCAATCGTAACCGATATTGCTGGTACTACTCGAGATGTTATCGAAGAATACGTCAACATCAACGGTGTTCCTCTAAAATTGATTGACACAGCTGGTATTCGTGAAACGGATGATATCGTTGAACAAATCGGTGTTGAGCGTTCAAAAAAAGCCCTTAAGGAGCTGACTTGGTTCTGCTAGTGCTAAACGCTAGCGAGTCATTAACTACCCAAGACCGACAACTTCTTGAGATTAGCCAAGATACAAACCGTATTATTCTTCTTAATAAAACCGACCTGCCTGAAGCGATTGAAACTTCGGAACTACCTGAAGACGTTATTCGTATTTCAGTCCTTAAAAACCAAAATATTGATAAGATTGAAGAACGTATTAACAACCTCTTCTTTGAAAATGCTGGTTTGGTTGAGCAAGACGCAACTTACTTGTCAAATGCCCGTCATATTTCCTTGATTGAGAAGGCTGTTGAAAGCCTACAGGCTGTTAATGAAGGGCTGGAACTAGGTATGCCAGTTGACTTGCTTCAAGTTGACTTGACTCGTACTTGGGAAATCCTCGGAGAAATCACTGGGGATGCTGCTCCTGATGAGCTCATCACTCAACTTTTTAGCCAATTCTGTTTAGGAAAATAAGAAATACCATGATCGTTCATTCGGCATGGATTTTCTAATCTTCTTAGTAATCTGGTCTTAGGACACCTGTTACAGTTGCCTTAGTTGCTTCGTAGTCGCCATCAA
>CAKMPG010000100.1:0-2919 GCA_927911355.1 Streptococcus mitis
CTGACTACGAATCAGGCGGTTAGAGGTTCGACTCCTCTAGGGTGCATTTTTCTATTTAACTCGGGAAGTAGCTCAGCTTGGTAGAGTACTTGGTTTGGGACCAAGGTGTCGCAGGTTCGAATCCTGTCTTCCCGATACATTACAGAGATACGTAAGCGTATCTTTTTTGTTTAACTAGATATTATATACATTAAGAGAGAATCAGTTTGCTTCTCTCTTTTTTGAATTTCAGTAATTCATTTTGATCGCGTATACTTTTTTGTTTTCTGTCTTGTTTAATAAATACTGTAGTTAATTATACACATTGAAATTTAATAGATTTTATAACTCTTATTAATTCTTAATAAAGTAATAGAAGAGTTTTTGTTGAACCTATAATATATGTTTCAATGTTATAAAAATTGCTGCTATTACGAGTTTAGATAAGTATTAGTTTACATTATAGTGTGAATGGGGTTTGATATTTCTTTTGAGGAGGCTGCCTTAGATTTTTCTACTTGTGTTTTATTGTATAGTGTATCTTGTTTGTTTTGAACAGAATTTTTAATGACATTTGTCATATCTCCTCATGACAGAAGCTTCTAGTGATTCTACCTTCAAAGAATTATACTAGATGTATCAAGTGGAGGAAGAAAAAAATGAAACATAAAGTAATTGTCGCAATGAGTTTAGTAGCAGCAGGAGTCATGACTTATCTCATGTTCTCAGGATTGGATGAAGATTTCTATCATTTTCCTTGGGAGCTATTTGCAGGATTTGGAATGATGTCCTGGCTTATCCGAGAAGGTTTGAAATTAGTCTCAGATGTGAAAAAGGAGTTTGAAAAATGAAAAAAGCGTTTCTCTATCTTTTTATTGGACTATCACTAGTGGTATGGTTGGTAGAATGTTTAACAGGTTGGTTTGATCAAGCCTTCCTTCACCAAGCCATTCGCGGTGCCTGGGGACTGGGATTTATGATTTTTATCGCCTTTCCTATGGGAAAGGAGTGGTTGAAAGGAGAATATCATGAACATGATTAAGGTAGAAAGCCTAAATAAAAACATCAAGGGCAAGGCTATTTTGAAGGATATTTCCTTTGAGATAGCTGAAGGTGAATGCGTCGCCTTGATTGGGCCCAATGGTGCTGGGAAGACCACACTCTTGGACTGTTTGCTTGGAGATAAACGGGTCACAAGCGATCAAGTATCCATCCAAGGCTTGCCAGTGACGAGTTCTCAGTTAGACTACACAAGATCCTATCTCCCTCAAGAAAATGTCATCGTTCAGAAATTAAAGGTCAAAGAGTTGATTGCTTTCTTTCAAAGTATTTATCCAAATCCCTTGAGCAACCAGGAAATCGATCAACTATTGCAGTTTGACCAGCATCAGAAAGAGCAATTCGCAGAAAAATTGTCAGGCGGGCAAAAGCGTCTCTTCTCTTTTGTCTTGACCTTGATTGGGCGACCAAAGCTTGTCTTTTTAGATGAACCAACTGCTGCCATGGATACTTCAACTCGTCAACGCTTTTGGGAAATTGTTCAGGAACTAAAAGCTAAGGGAGTTACCATTCTCTATTCCTCCCATTATATCGAAGAGGTAGAGCATACAGCGGACCGGATTTTGGTCTTGAATAAGGGAGAGTTGATTCGTGATACGACGCCTCTAGCCATGCGTAGTGAGGGAATTGAAAAGCATTTTATCCTTCCTCTAGCATACAAGGAAGTCATTGAGCAGTCTAACTTGGTTGAAAACTGGTCACAAAAACAAGATGCTCTACAAGTAGTCACACGCGAAGCGGACGCTTTCTGGGAACTATTAGTTCAGGCAGGATGTAGGATTCAAGAAATTGAAGTCAATAATCGTAGCTTGCTGGATACAATCTTTGAAGAAACACAAAAGGGAGATGACTAAGATGAAACGATGGATCGCACTAAACAAGATAGAATTTCTATTGACCAAACGACAATTAGTCTATTATCTGTTATCCGTAGGGATGCCGACAGCCTTCTATTTATTTTTTTCTGGCATGTACCAGGACACACCAGGTGGGCCCGCGAATTTTATGCGTGATTACCTCATCTCCATGACAGCCTTTTCCATGATGTCGACAGCTATGTTTTCATTCCCAGCTGTTTTACATACCGATAAAATCAACAATTGGCAGAAAACATTACGCCATACTCCAGTAAATATGGTAGAATATTATCTATCAAAGATAACAAGTATGATGGTTGATTATTTGGTCTCAATCCTGGTTGTTTTCTCAGTTGGGCACTTGGTCAGAGGTGTGGATATGTCTCTAGGAAGCTGGATTGGGGCTGCACTTTTGCTGATAGTAGGAAGTGTTGCCTTTGTAGCGCTTGGATTAACCTTGACACTCTTGCCTTCTAGTCAGCTGATGTCTGTCGTGGGTAATCTTCTCTATCTAGGCTTGGCTGTTTTAGGCGGACTCTGGATGCCCATCTCTTTATTTCCAGACTGGATGCAAGCAATCGGGAAGTGCCTACCAACTTATCAGTTGATGGAGTTGCTCAAGGCTTTCTTAAACGAGGGTGGCATCAATCTATCAGCCACAGTTTATCTACTTGTTTTTTCAGCAGTTTTGTTTGGTTTGACCATTTACCTTCAAGGTCATAAGGAGAATACTTAATGTTTGAAAGACTAAAAAGCATACACTATATGTTTTGGGCAAGTTTGATTTTTATGATTTCCCCATCCTACCTGTAGTGACTGGGTGGCTTCCTGTCTGGCATTTATTGGTTGATATTCTATTTGTAGTGGCGTATTTGGGTGTTTTAACAACTAAGAGCCAGCGCCTATCTTGGCTATATTGGGGTCTCATGCTGACTTATGTAGTTGGGAATACTGCCTTTGTTGCTGTTAATTATATCTGGTTCTTCTTTTTCCTTTCTAACCTCTTAAGTTATCATTTTGGCGT
>CAKMPG010000101.1:0-19129 GCA_927911355.1 Streptococcus mitis
CTGATACAATCTCAAATGTCAAGGTTCAATAATTGTTGCTTCAGTAGGTGATGAGGGTCTAGATTAAAATAATCAAGAAGCATTGAAACATTACGTTGGAGAACTTAAGGGGGAGGATTATTCACATATTAGATGGGAAAGTTATGGTTATTTCTGCTGGATAAGAAATGATATTGATGGCACTCAAATTATATTATTAAATATTACGAATTTTGTTCAAGATAGTGTAAAATAGATTTATACTAGTTTCTAAAAAATTTAATTTACATTACAAACTGATGTATTGAGACTATTCTTTGTCAGAAATACGGAGCATTGCAGGTAGTTCTCTAAAATTTTTTGAGGTGATAGAATGTATAAGATATTAGTTGTAGATGACGATTTTGAAATTTTGAAATTGATGCGAACTATTTTAGAGATGAAAAACTATCAGGTAACGACGTATCAAGAAGTGACTGCACCAATCAATATTAATAATTTCAAAGGATTTGATTTGATTTTATTAGATGTAATGATGCCTAATATAGATGGTATGCAAATTTGTAAGCAGATTAGAAATAAAGTAAGCTCCCCTATTATTTTTGTTAGTGCAAAAGACACCGAAGATGATATAGTATCAGGATTGAATTTAGGAGGAGATGACTATATTACAAAACCTTTCAGCATCAATCAATTAATTGCTAAAGTTGCTGCAAATCTCAAACGAGAAGAACGATACAAACAAGGTGAATTAAGTAATCAAATTGTTCGAGAATTATCTCCAATAACGATTTATTTACAAGAAAAAATTGTTTGTATTAATGGAGATAGTCTTGCCTTTACAAGTAGAGAATATGATATAATAGAGCTATTATCTAGCAATCCAAGAAAAATTTTTACTGTACAAGATATATATGAAAACGTTTATGATGATGATGCTGAAACCCTCTTTCGTTCAATATCTGAGTATATCTATCAAATAAGATTAAAATTCTCATCCTATGGAATTAATCCTATAAAAACAGTTAGAGGTATGGGATACAAGTGGCATGAGTAAGAAGAGTACAATTAGAGGACGTATAATAAGGACTGTTTTAGAACTAGTAACAGGTACGTTACTGAGTATACTTTTATTTTTTATATTTACTTATTTACTTGTTTTTACAGGACAATTAAATGTATACGACTCTAAAATTGAAATTTCAGTGAGTGATACCAGCAATTTAAGTGATGTAGTTCAAGCAATGAATAACTCTATATTTGACTATGTTGTATTTAATCGCAAGACAGGTACAATTGAAGAGGGCAATTATCAAAAAAAAGGATTTGCCTGCCTATCGAGAAGTTTTTGCTAAAAATGAATCTGTAAGTAATAGTGAGGTGTATTATGGGTATTATGCTAATTCAGAGATTGTACTTACTGTCAGGCAACCCATGATACCTGAGTTTGTTAATCCGAATTTGCGTCACATTTCATTTAATCTATTTTCTTATTTATTTTTCTTCGTTTTCGAAACGATTTTACTCATTTGGTCACTTACAAGATTAATAAAAGAATTTTCAAAAAATTTTCTACTTATACAAAAAAAAGCTTTAAACATGGGGCAGTTAACATTTAAAGAAAAAAACATTCCCGCTCAAATACAAGAGTTCGATGAAATTCTTTCTGTATTATATCAAAAGGACGACGAGTTAACTAATTTACTCAAATCAGAGAGAAGGGAGAAGGAAGATTTATCTTTTCAAGTTGGTGCATTAGCTCATGATGTAAAAACTCCTTTAACAGTACTAAAGGGAAATTTAGAGTTGCTTGAATTAACTAACCTGACTGATCAACAGAAGGAATTTACTCAGTCAATGAATAACAGTATAGTGATTTTTGAAAGATACTTTAGTTCAATGATTGATTATTCAAGATTACTAATTGAAGATAAAGATTATGGGGAACAGATATATTTACCTGATTTTTTAAGTGATCTGTCAGTAGAGGCGAAATCTGTAATGAATAATGCAAAGGTTGATTTCAAAATTATTAATACTACAAAATTAATATTTTTTTAAGGGAAATCGCTTTAATTTAAATCGGGCATTAATTAACATTTTAGCAAATGCAGCAAGATATAGTTCTGGAGAAAAAAAAGTTACGCTTACTATCATTGAGGAAACAGAGTATATTAATTTTGGAGTGTGGAACAATGGTCTCCCTTTTACTGAACAGTCCTTATTAAATGCAGATAAGTTATTTTATACTGAGAATAAAGGTAGGAATAATAAGCACTATGGTTTAGGGTTAGCATTTGCTAAACAAGTTGCAACTAGACATTTAGGAGAATTGTTTTTATCAAATCCAGATAGAGGTGGTGCTCAAGTGACGTTGCTTATTAAAAAATAATTCTATAGGGATATACTAGATAGCTTCCATATAATAGTTATGTATTAAAATAGATGGTTTTCTAAATTGAGGACTGTCTATTTTTTTATTTTTTAAAATTGGAAAATCTGAACAAATTTTGAAAAATAAAGTGTAACATACAAGTATAAAACAAGGAGGAATTATAGTTATGAATATACAAGTTCAAAAACTTAGAAAATCATATAAGGATAGAGAAGTTCTGAAAAATATTTCTTTTGAAATAAAAGAGGGAAGTATTTGTGGATTATTAGGTATCAATGGTGCTGGAAAATCAACAATTATGAAGATTATTTTTGGTCTTGAAAACGCTGATAGTGGTACGGTTATTTTTAATGGGGGAAAAAATGCGGGCATATATGAGATTGGAGCGCTTATTGAAACTCCAGCTATCTACATGAACTTATCTGCATTTGATAACTTAAAAACTAGAGCATTGTTATATGACATTTCTGACGAACGAATTAATGAAGTATTAAACTTGATTGGGCTATCTAATACGGGAAAGAAAAAAAGCAGGGAGCTTTTCTTTAGGTATGAAACAACGTTTGGGATTAGGCATGGCAATAATTACTAGTCCAGATTTGCTCATTTTAGATGAACCTACCAATGGATTGGATCCAGATGGTATAAAGGAATTGTTGAATTTAATGATTTCTTTAAAGAAATCAGGAATGACAATTCTTTTATCTAGCCATCAACTGTATGAAGTTAGTAAAGTGGCAGATAAAATTGTTATTTTACATGATGGTCAAATTTTTTACGACGGTTCGAATGTTCAAAGCGATGATTTAGAATCTTTATTTTTTAGAATTGTTCATGGAGGTGATGCAATATGATAAAAATATTTAAATCAGAATGGTTAAAACAGCGAAAAAATACATCCAAAAAAATTCTTGATAATAGCTCCGGGCTTGTCGATTTTAATAGCGGTATTACTTGTTGGACCAAGCATTATAGAAAGTTTTTCAATATATTGGTGGGAAGCCGTTTTTTTGTATACACTTATTGGATTGTTGTTTTTATATGATTATAAAGCAGAAGAAGCTGCAGGAAACTTCCAGAATATATACTTTCGAAATGATAGCATAAAAATATATATCGTAAAGATACTTTTAAAATTAAAAGATTTACTCATTTCTAACGTATGGTTTTTAGCTATATTATTATTTACAAGTAATTTTTTGTATGCCGACTTAATATCATTGAATATAATTGATGACTTAATTTGTTTAGTACTTATTTCGATAACATCCATATGGGTATTGCCACTCTTGTATCTATTTTCGAAATGGATCAATCCCTATATCCTAGTATCTATTAACTCCTTGATTTGTTTTTTGGTTGCACCTTTTATTGCTCAAAGTAGCTTTTGGTTCTTCTTTCCTTTTACATATCATTATAAAATTGCTTATAGTCTTATGTATATAAAACCGTCAGGAGATCTAGATTTAACAAATCATGTAACAGACGTTAAAATGGTAGTATTTGCCGTATTTCTATCATTGATTCTATTTATCGTTTCTTTGTTAATGTTAAATTGGAGGTTAAGTAATGATCCAATTGCTAAAAAGTGAAATGATTAAATTTAAAGGTTCGTATCAACTATACATTATTTTGATTTTGTCTACTATACAACTATTGACAATTCCAATTTACATATTATCTGTAAATAACACAATTGTATTGGAAAATATTATCTTTTTACCCATGTTAGGCTATTGTATGATAACTACGATAATCACTTTATTAGTATCTGAACAAGAAATCAATGCTAATAAATATCAGAATATTAGAAGCGGGAGAAATATATCCAGTATATGGGGAGCGAAACTTTTTGTGTTAGATTTACTATTATCTTTACTCACTATTCCTTTATGGGTAGTTGTAGGTATAGAGTTAGAACACTTTTCATATTATTTTTACGTAGGAATAGTTAGTTGGTTATTACTAATATTGTTAAATCATTTCCACATGCTATTGACATTGTTTATTGCGAAAGGCGGCAATTTACTTATAGCTGTTGTAGAAAGTTTTATTTATAGTATTTGCAACAAATAAAGTTTTTCTTAATATTTTTTGGATTCCAGTAATTTTACCAGTTTAATATAATTTTAGAAAATAATTTTTAGAAGCACAACCTAATTTATTAGCTTTAACTTTTTATGTTGTATTATTGTTTGTTGCTAATTTAGTAGTTGTAAGCAGAAAAGGTGTTTAATTATATATTCTGATGGAAATGAATGGAGTGTTAAATTTTTGGATGGAAGTTTGGGAATTGTTTTGACTTTACTTTATAACCAAAATAAATCTGTAAAGACATATTGGAGAGAGGCGTTATTGATTTTTGATAATTTAACTATAGAAAATTAGGAGGAGAACTATGAAATTCAAAAAGATCTATCTTTCCGTAATTTTTTTCTTAAGTTTACTTGGATTGACTGGATGCACATATGAGAAGTATGATGTTAAATTTCTCGACTCAAGTTATAATCGATTTGATTATAAAGGAGAGCATTATGGTGTAACTAATCAATTAATTTCATATGAAGATATTGAAAGTAAAGTAAGCAATCATGATGATACTTATGAAATATCTTACGATGATTCCAATAATGAAATAAAGAATGATTTGTTGGAGATTGGTGACTTATATCAGACCAAGAGTAGAGAATTTGCCATAAAAATTGATAGTACTTTCTATAAATGTAGACTACTTGATAATATTTCTAAAGAAGAACTCCTAAAAGTTTCTGACTTATTTTATGTTCACTTAGTAGGAGGATTTGCTATCAATGAGCAAGAAGCCAGAGAGTTGAAGATAGGGGAACAATCATTTACAATTACTGAAGAAATTATTCCAAAAGAAGAGCTTAGTGCTACAGTTGCTAACTTAGATAATCAAGTGAAGTCTGTCACTAGATTATCAGGGGAGCATGAAAGTTGGAAATATGGAGAAATTTGTTCTTTAAAAAATCAGTCTATCCATGAGAAAGTAGCAGTTAAATTGAATGGAGAATATCATTTGGCTTTCTTTAGAAGTTAGTTTGTATATTAGATATGTGACACAAAAATTTTTTCCAGCATCTTTCAAATCAAATTCCCTTGACTTTCTTTATAATTGTGAGATAATAAGTAAAATATATAAAGGAGTTATATAAAATGGCTATAGCGAATTCAAGTAAAATTGTGACCTTCCAAGCTAATAGAGAATTAGTAAATGATGCCATGGAAGTGTTAAAAGAAAAAAATCTCTCTCTTTCATCGGCACTTAGATTATTTTTAAAGAATGTTGCCGTAACAAATGAAGTAGATTTACTTAGTGAAGAGGAATTGGAGAAGGAGTATTTATTTAGACAATTACAAGCAGAAGTTCAAGAAAGTTATGCTAAGATTGAGGCTGGGAATTACTTGACAGATGAGGATGTTGTGACACGCTATGGATTATAAAAAATATAGGATTTTGTATTCTCCTAGAGTGATTGATAGTCTGGATAAAATATATCAGTATATAGCGGAGGAAATCGGTTCTGTAGAGGCTGCGAGACGAAAAAGTGGCGAGTATCAGAAAAGATATTAATCATCTAGAAATTTTCCCCAAGCTGGATTTGATGCCGATGAAAAATTTGGTAAGAAATTAGACCCTCGCTACCAAACGCGAGGATTGACCTTGAGTAAGGATTACATCGTATTATATACAATTGTTGAAGATACCGTCAGACTTGCTTATTTACTCCCTTCAAAAAGTGATTACATGAAATTATTTAAGACTAAGTCAAGATACGACTGATTCATAATCTTGAAGAGGTATGTTTAGTGATGAATAAAAATCCTAGTTTGGTTGAACCAAACTAGGATTTTCTGACGCGTTTTTGTCTACGATAGCCGTTGAGTTTTTTATTTTCCCAATAGCTATTAAAAATCTTTTCCTTGCTTTCACGATTGAATTCTAAAAAGTAGGCATAAATCAAATCGATAAAGAAGAGCATTGGAAGTTGAGCGGATATTCGTTGGATGTAGGATGACTGGCTGTGGCTAGCAACAAGAACAGTCTCTGTATAGGCCTGACTATCTTTATTGGGAACACTTGTAAAGAGTACAGTCTTTGCTCCCATCTCCTTAGCATCTAATAGACTATCTAAAATAGAAGGAGTTGTGCCAGAAAGGGAGAAACCAAGTACGAGACAATTCTCATCCATAATGCTGGTTGTCCAAGCAAAGCCGTCTTGATCGGTTAAAGCCTCGCATACCACACCCAGACGCATAAAGCGCAATTTCATTTCACGAGCGACAAGGCCAGAACTACCTGTTCCAAAGAAGTAGACACGATCAGCATCTTCGATTAACTGGGCGATTCGTTCAAGTTGTTTTTCGTCAATCAAGTCCTGTGTTTGTTCTCTCATATTGCTATAACTTCTGAGGACTCGTTTTGTCAGGGGGCTGTGGTCGGGATGTTGGCTAGCTTGATTATCTGCTTGGTGTTGGTATTGGAAAATAAACTCTCGATAACCTGTAAAACCACACTTTTTAGCAAAGCGGGTCAGAGCGGCTTGAGAGATATGTAATTTTTGAGTGACCTGCTGAGAAGATAAATCATCTGCAATGGTTTCAGATTGTAAAAAATAGCGAGCGATTTCTTGCTCTAGATCTGTAAACTCTTCAAAATGAAGATCAATAATGCTTGCGATATCTTGCGGGTTCATGATACTCCTTTATTTGAGTCTAGCTATTAATCGATAATTATTTTTTGTAGCTTTTGTAAATATTATATCATATAAAATAGTTATGTTTAAATAAAAAAACCATCAGAAACTAAATTTAAAAAGCTCTCTTCTTTTCCATAATTTTCTTCTCAAATTGTGGTACAATGAAGAGTAAGATTTAAAATAGAAATGAGACTGACTTGTATGAGAAAATTTGATAGCCATTCGATTCCGATTCGGCTTAATTTATTGTTTTCAATTGTTATTTTGCTCTTTATGACCATCATTGGTCGCCTGCTTTACATGCAGGTTTTGAACAAAGATTTTTATGAGACAAAACTAGCATCGGCAAGTAAAACAAAGGTGACCACTAGTTCAGCCCGTGGACAAATCTACGATGCAACAGGGAAACCTCTCGTCGAAAACACCATCAAGCAAGTTGTATCTTTTACAAGGAACAACAAAATGACGGCTGCAGATTTAAAAGAAACAGCCAAGAAGTTGCTGGCTTATGTGGGAGTTTCTTCTCCAATATTGACTGACCGACAGTTGGCGGACTATTACCTGGCAGATCAAGATGTCTATAAGAAAGCAGTGGAAAGTTTACCACGTGAGAAGCGGCTTGACTCTGATGGCAATCAATTATCTGAATCCGAGCTTTACAATAATACTGTTGAAAGTATCGATCCAAGCCAATTGACCTACTCGGATGACGAAAAGAAAGAAATTTACCTCTTTAGCCAACTCAATGCGGTTGGAAATTTTGCGACAGGAACCATTTCGACAGATTCCTTGTCAGATACACAGATTGCATTGATTGCTTCAGCTTCTAAGAATTTACCTGGGATCAGTATTTCAACTTCGTGGGATCGAAAAGTTCTAGAGACTTCTCTTTCGTCTATAGTAGGAAGTGTATCCAGTGAAAAAGCTGGTCTTCCAGCTGAAGAAGCAGATGCTTATATCAAAAAGGGTTATTCTTTAAATGACCGTGTTGGGACTTCTTATTTAGAAAAACAATATGAAGAAACCTTGCAAGGAAAACGCTCGGTGAAAGAAATCCATCTAGACAAGTATGGCAATATGGAAAGTGTCGAAAATATCGAAGATGGTACCAAAGGGAATAATATTAAACTGACTATTGATTTGGCCTTCCAAGATAGCGTGGACAATCTGCTTAAGAGTTATTTCAATTCCGAACTGGGAAATGGAGGAGCCAAGTATTCTGAAGGTGTGTATGCAGTTGCTCTAAACCCAAAAACAGGTGCGGTTTTGTCTATGTCAGGGCTAAAACATGACTTGAAAACGGGAGATTTAACACCTGATTCCTTGGGAACAGTAACCAATGTCTTTGTCCCGGGTTCTGTTGTCAAGGCGGCGACCATCAGCTCTGGTTGGGAAAATGGAGTCTTGTCAGGGAATCAGACCTTGACAGATCAACCGATTGTCTTCCAAGGTTCAGCTCCGATTAATTCTTGGTACACTCAGGCTTACGGTTCATTTCCGATTACAGCGGTGGAAGCCTTGGAGTATTCTTCTAATACCTATATGGTTCAAACGGCTTTGGGCATTATGGGTCAGACCTATCAACCCAATATGTTTGTTCTAACTAACAATTTAGAATCAGCTATGGGGAAACTTCGCTCGACATTTGCGGAATATGGCCTAGGAGCTTCAACGGGTATTGACCTTCCAGATGAGTCAACTGGTTTTATACCAAAAGAGTATAATTTTGCTAATTACATTACCAATGCATTTGGTCAGTTTGATAACTACACCCCAATGCAATTGGCCCAGTACGTTGGAACTATTGCCAACAACGGTGTTCGGATTGCACCTCACATTGTCGAGGGGATTTATGGAAACAACGAACAAGGTGGCTTAGGGAACTTAATCCAATCTGTTGAAACCAAGGAAATGAATAAAATTAATATTTCTGAGTCTGATGTTTCCATCCTCCAACAAGGCTTTTATCAAGTGTCACATGGTGGTAGTGCTTTGACAACCGGTCGTGCCTTTTCAAATGGCGCAGCGGTATCCATTAGTGGAAAACAGGTACTGCCGAAAGTTATGTTGCGGGAGGTCAAAAAGCTAACAATACTAATGCTGTGGCCTATGCACCATCAGATAATCCTCAAATCGCTGTAGCTGTTGTCTTCCCTCATAACACCAACCTTACAAATGGTGTCGGACCTTCCATTGCGCGCGATATTATCAACCTCTATAACCAACATCATCCAATGAATTAGAAAGGAACTTATGCTTTATCCAACACCTATTGCTAAGCTAATTGACAGTTATTCTAAGTTACCGGGTATCGGGATTAAGACGGCTACGCGTCTGGCCTTTTATACGATTGGGATGTCTGATGATGATGTCAATGAATTTGCAAAAAATCTCCTTTCTGCTAAGAGAGAATTGACCTACTGTTCTATTTGTGGACGTTTGACAGACGACGATCCTTGTTCTATCTGTACCGATCCGACTCGTGACCAGACAACGATTTTAGTTCTCGAAGATAGTCGCGATGTGGCAGCCATGGAGAATATCCAAGAATACCATGGACTCTATCATGTCTTGCATGGACTCATTTCTCCCATGAATGGTATCAGTCCGGATGATATCAATCTCAAGAGCCTTATGACTCGTCTTATGGATAGTGAAGTTTCAGAAGTGATTGTGGCGACCAATGCTACAGCAGATGGTGAAGCGACCTCCATGTATCTTTCTCGTTTGCTCAAGCCAGCTGGTATCAAGGTTACGCGTCTAGCACGAGGTCTTGCTGTGGGAGCGGACATTGAGTATGCGGATGAAGTGACGCTCTTACGAGCCATTGAAAATCGAACAGAGTTGTAAGTCTAGACAAATCAACACTCAATTCATTTATACAAAAATCACGGAGACCGACAGTTGTTTTATTGGTCTCTTTTTAGATTTATTGAAGACCAGTATCAGGTTCAAGTTTCAAAAAAGAAGCAAATATGATATACTAAAGAACGAGTATTCTATTAGAATTGGAACAAATAATATGAAACAAACGATTATTCTTTTATACGGCGGACGTAGTGCAGAGCGTGAAGTCTCTGTTCTTTCAGCTGAGAGTGTGATGCGTGCGGTCAACTACGACCGTTTCACAGTCAAGACTTTCTTCATCAGCCAGTCAGGTGACTTTATTAAAACGCAAGAATTTAACCAGACTCCAGGTCAAGAGGATCGTCTTATGACTAATGAAACCATTGATTGGGATAAGCAAGTTGCACCAAGTGCCATCTACGAAGATGGTGCAGTGGTCTTCCCAGTCCTTCATGGTCCGATGGGAGAAGATGGTTCTGTTCAAGGCTTCCTCGAAGTTTTGAAAATGCCTTATGTTGGTTGTAACATATTGTCATCTAGTCTTGCCATGGATAAAATCACCACTAAGCGTGTCTTAGAATCTGTCGGGATTGCCCAAGTTCCTTATGTGGCCATTGTCGAAGGTGATGATGTGACTGCTAAAATTGCCGAAGTTGAAGAAAAATTGACTTATCCAGTCTTCACAAAACCATCAAACATGGGTTCAAGTGTCGGTATTTCTAAGTCTGAAAATCAAGAGGAACTTCGTCAAGCCTTGAAACTTGCCTTCCAATATGACAGTCGTGTCTTGGTTGAACAAGGGGTGAATGCCCGTGAAATCGAGGTTGGTCTCTTGGGCAACTACGATGTCAAAAGCACGCTGCCAGGAGAAGTTGTCAAGGATGTTGCCTTCTACGACTACGATGCCAAGTATATTGACAACAAGATTACCATGGATATCCCAGCTAAAATCAGTGATGATGTGGTAGCTGTCATGCGTCAAAATGCAGAAACTGCCTTCCGTGCCATTGGTGGCCTCGGTCTATCTCGTTGCGATTTCTTCTATACAGATAAGGGAGAGATTTTCCTAAACGAGCTCAATACAATGCCAGGATTCACCCAGTGGTCTATGTACCCACTACTTTGGGACAATATGGGAATCAGCTACCCAGAACTAATCGAACGATTGGTTGATCTTGCCAAGGAAAGTTTTGACAAGCGCGAAGCGCATTTGCTATAAAATGAAAGAGAGGGTAGAAGCCAGAACCATCACTGCAAGGTGACTAGAGTTCTCGAGCTTCGACCCTTTTTAAAGGAGTAGAAATGAAATTAACAATCCATGAAGTGGCTCAAGTTGTAGGAGCTAAAAATGATATCAGCATCTTCGAGGACACCCAGTTAGAAAAAGCTGAGTTTGACAGTCGCTTAATTGCGGCAGGGGATTTATTTGTGCCCCTCAAAGGTGCGCGTGACGGTCATGACTTTATTGAAACAGCCTTTGAAAATGGCGCAGCAGTAACCTTGTCTGAGAAAGAGGTTGCAAATCATCCTTATATTTTAGTAGATGATGTGTTGACTGCCTTTCAACAACTAGCTGCCTACTATCTTGAAAAAACGGCAGTTGATGTCTTTGCCGTTACGGGTTCAAATGGCAAGACAACGACCAAGGATATGTTGGCGCACTTGCTATCAACAACCTACAAAACCTACAAAACACAAGGCAATTACAATAATGAGATTGGCCTTCCCTACACAGTCCTCCATATGCCTGAAGGGACAGAAAAGTTGGTCTTGGAGATGGGACAGGATCACTTGGGAGATATTCATCTCTTGTCAGAATTGGCCCATCCAAAAACAGCCATTGTGACCTTGGTTGGAGAGGCTCATTTTGGCCTTTTTCAAAGACCGTTCGGAAATTGCCAAAGGAAAAATGCAAATTGCAGATGGTATGGCTTCAGGTTCCTTGCTTTTAGCACCAGCTGACTCGATTGTAGAGTCCTACTTGCCAACGGATAAAGAGGTAGTCCGTTTTGGGCAAGGAGCAGAGTTGGAAATTACAGACTTGATTGAGCGCAAGGATAGTCTGACCTTTAAGGCTAATTTCTTGGAACAAGCCCTTGATTTGCCAGTGACTGGTAAGTACAATGCCACTAATGCTATGATTGCATCCTATGTTGCCCTGAAAGAAGGAGTGTCAGAGGAGCAAATTCGTCAGGCCTTCCAAAATCTTGAATTGACGCGTAACCGTACCGAGTGGAAGAAAGCAGCCAATGGAGCAGATATTTTGTCTGATGTATACAATGCCAATCCAACTGCTATGAAGTTGATTTTGGAGACATTTTCTGCCATTCCAGCTAATGAAGGGGGCAAGAAAATCGCTGTCTTAGCGGACATGAAGGAACTCGGTGACCAGTCTGTTCAGCTCCATAACCAGATGATTTTGAGCCTCTCGCCTGATGTGCTGAATACCGTTATTTTCTATGGAGAAGACATTGCTGAATTAGCTCAATTGGCCAGTCAAATGTTTCCAATCGGCCACGTTTACTACTTCAAGAAAACAGAAGATCAAGACCAATTTGAAGACCTAGTCAAGCAGGTCAAAGAAAGCCTTGGAGCTAATGACCAAATCCTGCTCAAAGGCTCCAATTCTATGAATTTAGCCAAGCTGGTAGAATGTTTAGAAACTGAAGACAAGTAATTTTGTCAAACATTTACGTATTTCTAAATCCATTTTTGACCAATAGCATGGTATAATAATATGCAGGAAAATTTTGAATCATGAGGAATACTAGATGAATTTATGGGATATTTTCTTTACGACACAAGCAACAGAACCACCCAAATTTGACCTTTTTTGGTATGTTAGCCTATTTACGCTCTTAGCCTTAACATTTTTTACAGCCTATCGCTATCGTGAAAAGAAGGCTTGCCAACGATTTTTTCAAATCTTGCAGGCAGTTCAGTTGATCCTCCTTTATGGTTGGTACTGGGTCAATCATATGCCGTTGTCAGAAAGCCTACCTTTTTACCATTGCCGCATGGCTATGTTTGTGGTGCTTTTGCTTCCTGGTCAGTCTAAATATAGGCAGTATTTTGCATTACTAGGAACATTTGGGACATTAGCAGCCTTTGTTTATCCAGTTCCAGATGCCTATCCTTTCCCACATATTGCGATTTTATCCTTATCTTTGGCCACTTAGCTCTCTTGGGGAACTCTCTAGTTTATCTATTGAGACAGTATAACGCGCGATTGCTGGATGTGAAGGGAATTTTTCTCATGACCTTTGCACTAAATGCCTTGATTTTTGTGGTCAATTTAGTAACAGGTGGAGATTACGGATTCTTGACAAAACCACCATTGGTTGGAGACCATGGCTTAGTAGCTAATTATTTAATCGTTTCCCTGGCCTTATCAGCAGCGATTACGTTAACAAAGAAAATCTTGGAACTATTTTTAGAACAAGAAGCAGAAAAAATGATTGCAAAGAAAGCTTGATTTTAAGCTTTCTTTTTTTCATAAATCTGATTTTTTATAACTTGTTTGGAAAATAAAAAAAGCTGAGGAACGAATGTGAAAAATGGTAAGTAAATTTAGGAAAAACTAAGCACGATTGGATTTTTTGTGTTATAATATTCTGTGAATAGCTATGCCCTGTTTTAGCTATATTGAATAGAAGTTTGAAACTTGGAAGAGAGAGGATGCGATGTAATGGCTAGAGATGGTTTTTTTACAGGCTTAGATATCGGAACTAATTCGATTAAAGTATTGGTTGCCGAACTTAGAAATGGTGAACTTAATGTAATTGGTGTAAGTAATGCCAAGAGTAAAGGTGTAAAGGATGGGATTATCGTTGATATTGAAGCAGCAGCAACTGCTATCAAGTCAGCTATTTCCCAAGCAGAAGAGAAAGCTGGCATTTCAATCAAATCAGTGAATGTTGGTTTGCCTGGAAATCTTTTGCAAGTAGAACCAACTCAAGGAATGATTCCAGTTACATCTGATACAAAAGAAATTACAGATCAAGATGTCGAAAATGTTGTTAAATCAGCCTTGACAAAGAGTATGACACCAGATCGTGAAGTCATTACTTTTATTCCAGAAGAATTTATCGTAGATGGTTTCCAAGGTATTCGTGACCCGCGTGGCATGATGGGTGTTCGTCTTGAAATGCGTGGTTTGCTTTACACAGGTCCACGTACTATTCTTCACAATTTACGCAAGACAGTTGAGCGCTCAGGTGTTCAGGTTGAAAATATTATTATTTCACCATTGGCTTTGGTTCGTTCAGTCTTGAACGAAGGAGAGCGTGAATTTGGAGCTACTGTGATTGATATGGGAGCAGGTCAAACAACTGTTGCTACAATCCGTAACCAGGAACTCCAGTTTACAAATATTCTTCAAGAAGGTGGAGATTATGTCACAAAAGATATCTCTAAGGTTTTGAAGACTTCACAAAAACTAGCTGAAGGATTGAAATTGAACTATGGTGAAGCCTACCCTTCACTTGCAAGCAATGAAACCTTCCAAGTTGAAGTAATTGGTGAAGTAGAGCCTGTAGAAGTTACAGAAAGCTACCTAGCAGAGATTATTTCAGCCCGCATTAAGCACATTTTTGAACAAATCAAACAAGAGTTGGAAAGAAGACATTTGTTGGATCTTCCAGGTGGGATTGTTCTGATTGGTGGAAATGCTATTTTACCAGGTGTTGTAGAACTTGCACAGGAAGTTTTTGGCGTTGGTGTCAAACTTTACGTTCCAAATCAAGTTGGAATCCGTAATCCTGCCTTCGCTCATGTGATTAGCTTGTCTGAATTTGCAGGTCAATTGACTGAAGTGCATTTATTGGCACAAAGAGCAGTCAAGGGTGAGGATACTTTGCGTCACCAACCTATTAATTTTGGTGGGATGATTCAACGCGTTACGCAAGTAGCACAACCTACCCCTATTCAACCAGTTCAAAATACTGAGGTAGAGCAATCAGCTTCTACGAACGTAGTTGCTCCGAAAGAAGATAAAGTATCTTCTCAAAATAAACCAAAAATCGCAGATCGCTTCCGTGGTTTAATTGGAAGTATGTTTGATGAATAAAAGAGGAAAAATAAACTATGACATTTTCATTTGATACAGCGGCTGCTCAAGGTGCAGTTATTAAAGTAATCGGTGTTGGTGGAGGCGGTGGTAACGCCATTAACCGCATGGTTGACGAAGGTGTTGCAGGCGTAGAATTTATCGCAGCAAACACAGATGTACAAGCTTTGAGTAGTACTAAAGCAGAGACAGTAATTCAATTGGGTCCTAAATTGACTCGTGGTTTGGGTGCTGGAGGTCAACCTGAAGTTGGTCGTAAAGCTGCTGAAGAAAGCGAAGAAACATTGACAGCTGCTATCAGTGGAGCGGATATGGTCTTCATTACTGCTGGTATGGGAGGTGGATCAGGTACTGGTGCGGCTCCTGTTATTGCTCGTATTGCTAAAGATTTGGGTGCTCTTACAGTTGGTGTTGTGACACGTCCTTTCGGTTTTGAGGGAAGCAAACGTGGTCAATTTGCTGTTGAAGGAATCAACCAACTTCGTGAACATGTGGATACCCTATTGATTATTTCAAACAACAACTTGCTTGAAATTGTTGATAAGAAAACTCCACTTCTTGAAGCTCTTAGCGAAGCAGATAACGTACTTCGCCAAGGTGTTCAAGGGATTACGGATTTGATTACAAACCCTGGTTTGATTAACCTTGACTTTGCCGATGTGAAAACAGTTATGGCAAATAAAGGGAACGCCTTGATGGGTATCGGTATCGGTAGTGGAGAAGAACGTGTGGTAGAAGCAGCTCGTAAGGCAATCTACTCACCACTTCTTGAAACAACTATTGACGGTGCTGAGGATGTTATCGTCAACGTTACTGGTGGTCTTGATTTAACCTTGATTGAGGCTGAAGAAGCATCAGAAATTGTCAACCAAGCAGCTGGTCAAGGAGTGAACATCTGGCTCGGAACATCTATCGATGAAAACATGAAAGATGAAATCCGTGTTACAGTCGTTGCAACTGGTGTTCGTCAAGATCGTGTGGAAAAAGTTGTGGGCCATGCACCAAGACAAGCTGTCCGTCATGAACAAGTAAGTCCTAGTCATGCACACAATCATAATCGTCAGTTTGATATGGCTGAAACTGCAGAAATTCCAAGTCCAGCACCTCGCCGTACAGAAACTTCTCAAACTTCAGCATTTGGTGATTGGGACTTGCGTCGTGAGACAATTGTTCGACCAACTGATTCAGTGGTATCACCAGTTGAACGTTTCGAAGCGCCATCTTTACACGATGAGGATGAATTAGACACTCCTCCATTTTTCAAAAATCGTTAAGTAAATGAATTTGAAAGAAAATACAGAACGTGTTTTTCAACAAATAAAAGATGCAAGTCAGCAGGCAAGAAGAGAAGCTAATTCTGTTTCGGTTGTTGCTGTTACAAAATATGTAGACGTACCGACAGCGGAGGCTTTGCTTCCGCTAGGTGTGCATCATATTGGTGAAAATCGTGTAGATAAATTTCTTGAGAAATATGAAGCTTTAAAAGATAGAAATATTACCTGGCATTTGATTGGAACCTTGCAAAGACGCAAGGTCAAAGATGTCATTCAGTATGTTGATTATTTCCACGCTTTGGATTCATTAAAGCTAGCAGAGGAAATTCAAAAAAGAAGTGACCGAGTTGTTAAGTGTTTCTTACAAGTAAATATCTCAAGGGAAGAGAGCAAACATGGTTTTTCAAGGGAAGAACTATTGGAGCTCTTACCAGAATTGGCCACCTTAGATAAAATTGAATATGTCGGCTTGATGACCATGGCTCCTTTTGAAGCTAGTAGTGATGAGTTGAAAGAAATTTTTAAAGCTACGCAGGATTTGCAACTAGAAATTAGAGAAAAACAAATTCCCAATATGCCAATGACGGACTTGAGTATGGGTATGAGTCGTGACTACAAGGAAGCGATTGAATTTGGCTCAACATTTGTCAGAATTGGTACAGCATTTTTTAAATAGGAAAGAAAATATGTCTTTAAAAGATAGATTTGATAAATTTATAGATTATTTTACAGAAGATGGAGAAGAAGTTGGTACTACATATCAGCCTAAAGCTGAAGAGCCGATTGTGACTCCAGTCCCTTCTGTTCAAGAGTTGCCTCAACAAGCTGCTAGCACGCCATCTAAAGATAAAAACATCACTCGTCTTCATGCCCGTCAACAAGAGTTGGCTATGCAAAGTCAACGTTCTACTGATAAGGTGACAATTGATGTTCGTTATCCACGTAAATACGAAGATGCCACAGATATTGTTGATTTATTAGCTGGTAACGAAAGTATTTTGATTGATTTCAATATATGACAGAAGTTCAAGCTCGTCGTTGTTTGGACTATCTGGATGGGGCGCGTCACGTTTTAGCTGGTAACATGAAAAAGGTAGCATCTACTATGTACCTGCTGACACCAGTTGATGTTGTCGTCAATATTGAAGACATCAAAATTCCAGATGAATCACAAAATGGTGAATTTGGCTTTGATATGAAACGTACGAGAGTGAGATAATGATCTTTCTCATTCGTTTTGTTCAAAATGCAGTGGATGTCTATTCACTGATTTTAATCGTGTTTGCTCTGATGTCTTGGTTTCCCAATGCTTATGAATCACGTCTTGGACGCTTGATTATTAGTTTAGTGAAACCGATAATAGCTCCCTTGCAACGTTTACCCCTCCAGATTGCAGGTCTTGACTTGTCTGTCTGGATTGCGGTATTACTAGTTCACTTCCTAGGGGAACAGTTGATTCGACTTTTAGTGATCTTTCTATGAACAAGATGATTTATCAACACTTTTCTAAGAATGATTCGTCTTTTATTGATAAGGGTTTAGAATGGATAAAAAAAGGTAGAAGATTCTTATTCTCCTTTTTAACACCTTTTGTAAATCCCCATCAAGAAAAGATTTTAAAGGTGCTAGCATCAACCAACGGCATCTCCTACATGAGCAGTCGGCTGTTTCTTGAAACTGAATATGTACGGGTACTCCTGTATCCTGATTATTTTGATCCGGAATTCTCTGATTTTGAACTTTCCTTGCAAGAAATTGTCTATCCTAATAAGTTTGAACGCTTAACGCATGCAAAAATATTAGGAACTGTTTAAATCAGCTGGGATTGATAGGAAGCTATTTGGTGATATCTTAGTCAACGAAGAGAGAGCACAGATTATCATTAATCGACAGTTTATGCTCCTTTTTCAAGACGGCATTACGAAAATTGCTCGTTTACCGGTTCGTCTAGAAGAACGGGATTTTACTGAGAAAATTGCTACAGTAGAAGATTATCAAGAATTAGATATTTGTATTGCTAGTTCTAGATTAGATGTTTTTCTGGCAGGTGTCTTCAAGCTGTCTAGAAATCAGGCAAGTCAGTTAATTGAAAAACAGGCAGTCCAAGTGAATTACCATTTAGTTGAAAAATCAGATTATGCAGTTCAAGTTGGTGATTTGATTAGTGTTAGGAAATTTGGTCGATTGAAACTCGTTAGAGATAATGGGCAAACAAAAAAAGATAAAAAGAAATTAACGGTCCAATTGTTATTAAGTAAGTGAGGAAAAATATGCCAATTACATCGTTAGAAATCAAAGATAAAACCTTTAGCACACGCTTTAGAGGGTTTGATCAAGAAGAAGTAGATGAGTTTTTAGATATTGTAGTCCGTGATTATGAAGATTTGGTTCGCTCTAATCATGATAAGGATTTACATATTAAGAGTTTGGAAGAGCGTTTGTCTTACTTTGATGAGATGAAAGATTCATTGAGCCAGTCTGTATTGATTGCACAAGACACAGCTGAACGAGTAAAACAAGCTGCAGCTGAACGTTCAAATAATATTATCCATCAAGCAGAGCAAGATGCACAACGTTTATTGGAAGAAGCTAAGTATAAGGCAAATGAAATTCTTCGTCACGCAACTGATAATGCTAAGAAAGTTGCTGTTGAAACAGAAGAATTGAAGAACAAGAGTCGTGTCTTTCACCAAACGTCTCAAATCTACCATTGAGAGTCAGTTAGCAATTGTGAATCATCAGATTGGGAAGACATTCTTCGCCCAACAGCGACTTATCTTCAAACAAGTGATGAGGCCTTTAAAGAAGTTGTTAGCGAAGTTTTAGGTGACTCTGTCTTACAACA
>CAKMPG010000102.1:0-20947 GCA_927911355.1 Streptococcus mitis
TTTCGTGTTGATTAGTAAGTCAAGACATCAGGATTCTGATCAAAGAGACGCAAGGTCAGCATAATCAAATCATCAAAGTCAACCGACTCCGACTGACGAAGCTCTTTTGGTAAGCCGTGTAACACTGGGACACGATTTGCGTATACATATCGCCAGCTTGAGCAGCATAAGCTACATCATCAATCAAATCATTCTTGGCATTGGAAATAGTCCCTAAAATGCTCCGTTCATTCCATTTTTTTGGATCCAGGTTCAACTGCTTGAGAATGCGTTTCATGAGCGTTCGCTGTTCACCAGGGTCGACAATTGTAAAATTACGATTGTAGCCAATATGGTCCGCATCGCGACGCAAAATACGCACACACATGGAGTGGAAGGTCGCAATCAGACAGTCCTGAGTGGCTGGATTAAGGTTATAAGCACGCTCTTTCATCTCACGCGCAGCCTTGTTGGTAAAGGTAATGGCCAAGATATTCCACGAATTGACTAGCTTTTCATCAATCAGATAAGCAATGCGGTGGGTCAACACTCGGGTCTTTCCAGAACCAGCCCCTGCCATGATTAACAAGGGACCTTCTGTCGTTTGCACCGCCTCAGCTTGACGGTCATTCATTCCATTTAATAATGCGTTCATCTTCTCTTCCTTACTCTTGAAGTCAATGTTTCTATTATATCAGAATTCAGGGAAAATATCTTTACCTAGACTGGTTACGTCTAGAAGACGGCACCTTATATCTGGATAAAAAATGAGCTTGGATTAAAATCTCCAAACTCATTTAAAGTCAATTGCAATATACTAGAACAAGCCTAATACTGTTCCATCACTTTCAACATCCATGTTGAGAGCTGCTGGACGTTTTGGTAGTCCTGGCATGGTCATGACATCGCCAGTTAAGGCAACGATGAAGCCTGCACCTAATTTTGGCACCAATTCACGAATGGTAATTTCAAAGTTTTCAGGTGCTCCAAGTGCATTCGGATTATCTGAAAAACTATATTGAGTTTTAGCCATACAGATTGGCAATTTGTCCCAACCATTCTGAACGATTTGAGCAATTTGCGTTTGGGCTTTCTTCTCAAAGTTGACTTTGCTACCACGGTAGATTTCAGTAACAATTTTTTCAATCTTTTCTTGAACAGAAAGGTCATTGTCATATAAACGTTTGTAATTAGCTGGGGTTTCAGCAATTGTCTTAACAACTGTCTCAGCAAGTGCTACCCCACCTTCTGCGCCATCAGCCCAGACACTAGCCAACTCACTGGTACGTCGATTGAAGCACAGAGTTCTTTCAAGGCTGCAATTTCAGCTTCAGTATCAGATACAAATTCGTTAATAGCTACGACTGCAGGTACTCCAAATTTACGGATATTTTCAACGTGGCGTTGCAAGTTAGCAAAACCTGCACGAACTGCTTCTACATTTTCTTCAGTAAGAGCGTCTTTAGCCACACCACCATTCATCTTAAGGGCACGAAGGGTTGCAACATAACTACTGCATCTGGAGATGTTGGCAAGTTTGGTGTCTTAATATCAAGGAATTTCTCAGCACCAAGGTCGGCACCAAAACCAGCTTCAGTAACCGTGTAATCAGCTAAGTGAAGAGCTGTTGTCGTTGCCAAAACAGAGTTACATCCGTGAGCGATATTGGCAAATGGACCACCGTGTACAAAGGCAGGTGTTCCGTAAATTGTCTGAACCAGATTCGGCTTAATAGCATCCTTCAAAATCAATGCCAAAGCACCTTCAACCTGTAAATCGCCAACAGAAACAGGTGTTCGGTCATAGCGATAACCGATAACAATATTAGCCAAACGGCGTTTCAAGTCCTCGATATCCGTTGCCAAACAAAGAATTGCCATGATCTCTGAAGCAACTGTAATGTCAAAGCCATCCTCACGTGGAATACCATTAGAGGACCACCAAGTCCAACGGTCACATGACGAAGAGCTCGGTCGTTTAAGTCCACAACACGTTTCCAGAGGATACGACGTTGGTCAATTCCAAGCTCATTCCCTTGGTGCAAGTGATTGTCAATCAAGGCAGAAAGCGCATTGTTGGCAGTTGTAATAGCATGCATGTCCCCAGTAAAGTGGAGGTTGATGTCTTCCATTGGCAGAACTTGAGCGTAACCACCGCCTGCAGCACCACCCTTAATCCCCATTACTGGACCAAGGGATGGTTCGCGGATGGCAATCATAGTTTTCTTGCCAATCTTGTTCAAAGCATCAGCAAGACCAATGGTAATAGTTGATTTTCCTTCACCTGCTGGTGTTGGGTTGATGGCAGTAACCAAGATCAATTTCCCAACTGGATTGCTCTCAACTGAACGAATTTTATCAAAGCTGAGTTTAGCCTTGTATTTTCCATACAACTCCAAATCGTCGTAAGAAATTCCAAGTTTCTCTACAACATCAACGATTGGCTTCAACTCAATACTCTGTGCGATTTCAATATCTGTTTTCATTCAAAACTCCTCTAACCTCTTATATGATAACTCATTATAACACAAAACAAGATTTTTAACATCCTAAAACTCTCTAAACGTTCGTAAATATCCCTGTTTTTAAGGTTTTTAGAGCCCTTTCTTAAATTTTATATGGCTTTATAGTTTGAAACTATATTCTTTCCTTTTACCAAATTTTTATTGCTTTCATTTTACTTACCGTTTATTTTTGTGTACAATAGTGCTATGAAAATTTTAGTTACATCGGGCGGTACCAGTGAAGCTATCGATAGCGTCCGTTCTATCACTAACCATTCTACAGGACGCTTGGGGAAAATCATCACAGAAACCTTGCTTGCTGCAGGGCATGAAGTTTGTTTGATAACAACAAAACGAGCTCTGAAGCCAGAAGCCCATCCCAACCTAAGCATTCGAGAAATTAACAATACCAAGGACCTTCTCCTTGAAATGCAAGAACGTGTCAAGGACTATCAGGTCTTGATTCACTCAATGGCTGTGTCCGATTACACTCCTGTTTATATGACAGGGTTTGAGGAAGTTCAATCTAGCTCCAATCTAGAAGAATTTTTAAGCAAGCAGAATCATCAAGCTAAGATTTCTTCAACTGACGAGGTTCAGGTTTTGTTCCTAAAAAAGACACCCAAAATCATCTCTCTAGTCAAGGAGTGGAATCCTACTATTCATCTGATTGGTTTCAAACTGCTGGTTGATGTCTCTGAGGATTATCTCATCGAGATTGCCAGAAAAAGTCTTATCAAGAACCAAGCAGACTTGATTATCGCAAATGACCTGACTCAAATTTCAGTAAACCAGCATCGTGCAATCTTTGTTGAGAAAGATTATCTTCAAACGGTTAACACTAAAGAAGAAATTGCAAAACTCCTCCTTGAAAAGATTCAAGCCTATCATTCATAGAAAGGAAAGCTATGGCACATATTCTCTTGGCTGTAACAGGATCAATCGCCTCTTACAAGTCTGCAGATTTAGTCAGTTCTCTAAAAAAACAAGATCATCAAGTCACTGTCTTAATGACTCAGGCTGCTACAGAGTTTATCCAACCTTTGACACTACAGGTACTCTCACAGAATCCTGTTCACTTGGATGTCATGAAGGAATCCTATCCAGATCAAGTCAATCATATTGAACTTGGAAAAGAAACTGATCTATTCATCGTGGCCCCTGCAACTGCTAACACTATTGCAAAACTAGCCCACGGCTTTGCGGACAATATGGTGACCAGTACGGCTCTAGCCTTGCCAAGTCATATCCCAAAACTCATCGCACCTGCTATGAATACAAAGATGTATGACCATCCAGCAACTCAGGCTAATCTGAAAACATTAGAAACCTACGGCTATCAGCTGATTTCTCCAAAAGAATCCCTACTAGCTTGTGGAGACTATGGACGAGGAGCTTTAGCCGACCTCACAATTATTTTAGAAAGAATAAAGGAAACTATCGATGAAAAAACGCTCTAACATTGCACCTATTGCTATCTTTTTTGCAACCATGCTCGTGATTCACTTTCTGAGCTCACTTATCTTTAACCTTTTCCATTCCCGATCAAACCGACCATCGTTCATATTCCTGTCATTATTGCCAGCATTATTTACGGTCCACGAGTTGGGGTTACACTTGGATTTTTGATGGGGCTTCTTAGCTTGACAGTTAATACGATTACGATTCTACCTACAAGCTACCTCTTCTCACCATTTGTACCAAACGGAAACATCTACTCAGCTATCATTGCCATCGTCCCACGTATTTTGATTGGTTTAACTCCGTATCTAGTCTATAAACTGATGAAAAATAAAACTGGTCTGATTCTAGCTGGTGCCCTAGGTTCACTTACCAATACAGTCTTTGTCCTTGGTGGAATTTTCTACCTATTTGGAAATGTTTTTGATGGAAATATCAAACTACTTCTGGCAACTGTTATCTCAACAAATTCTATTGCCGAATTAGTCATTTCCGCAGTTCTAACCCTAGCCATTGTTCCAAGACTACAGACTTTGAAAAAATAAAAACAATCTCCGCTTTCATGCTTGAAGGTGGAGATTTTGCTCTATACAGTTTCTTTTTAGTGAAATCTTTACTAACTTTTAACTAAAAAACGACCTATAAACTTAAGTAAATCCTTGCTTTATTGTCTTGTTTATTGTACTATACTAGTGTATATACAGACAAAAAGGAGATTCTTATGAATACACGGAAAAGACACAATTTATGACAATGACTGCCCTTTTAACGGCTATTGCGATTTTGATTCCAATTGTTATGCCTTTTAAGATTGTCATTCCACCTGCTTCTTACACTTTGGGAAGCCACATTGCTATTTTATTGCCATGTTCTTATCGCCCTTGATGGCAATTTTTTGTCATCATAGCTTCTAGTTTTGGATTTTTTGATGGCTGGCTATCCCATGGTTATCGTTTTTAGAGCTTTCTCTCATATCGTTTTTGGTACCCTAGGAGCTCTTTACCTACAAAAATTCCCCAATACCCTAGATAAACCAAAATCTTCTTGGATTTTCAACTTTGTTTTAGCTATCATTCATGCCCTTGCTGAGGTATTAGCCTGTGTCATTTTTTATGCAACTTCCGGTACCAATGTAGAAAATATGTTTTATGTTCTCTTCGTGCTAGTTGGATTTGGTACAATTATCCATAGTATGGTAGACTATACATTAGCACTAGCTGTCTATAAAGTGCTTCGAAAACGCCGTTAAAAGGAAAAGCTATGACAAAAGATCGCAAACAAGCCCTGCTCCAACTCTTGAAAGAAGCTCCTAAAGCCCTCAACGGCCAAAGTTTAGCTGAACATTTTCATGTTACACGCCAGATCATTGTACAGGACATTGCAATTTTAAGAGCCGATGGCGCTCCTATCCTATCCACCAATCGTGGCTACATCTATAAGCAAATTGATACCAATCCTTATGTCCATAAACTTTTCAAGGCGAAACATGAAGTTGAAGAAATCGGTCAGGAACTCCTTGCTATCGTTGATAATGGTGGACGTGTTCAAAATACCTTGATTGATCATCCTGTTTATGGAGAAATTGAAACCTTGCTTAAACTGTCTTGTCGCAGAGATGTGCAACATTTTCTAGAACAAGTCGAGCATTCTGATTTTAAACCTTTATCTGAATTGACAGATGGTGTCCATTACCACCTAGTTGAAGCCGAAACACAACAAGACCTCCACTATATCGAGGAGGCCTTGGATCAGCTTGGTTATTTAGTAAAGGATTAGAAAATTTTCTTTTCCCAATCGTCTTCTGTACGGCGAGGGTAGAAAAATTCAGATTTGTCCGGAGCTTCCATCATCTCCATCAAAGGTAGCATATCATAGGCCAGATCCAAGTTTGGAATCTGGTCTTTTTGCACCCAAGAAACTTCTCCTTCATCTGAAGAGCGAAGGGTACCAGAGAACTCGGTTGTCTTATAACAAACGACAATATAGCGCCCACCTGTATCCAGTGGCCAATTTTTAATGCCGACAAGTTGAGGATTTTGGATAGTCAATCCTGTTTCTTCATAGATTTCACGAATAACAGACTCTGCGAAAGATTCGCCATTTTCTACATGGCCTCCTGGAAAGGCATAACCTGACCAGCGATTGGTTTCAGGAGCGCGATACTGCATCACCACGCGCTGAGTTTCGAGGTCTTCAATCAGACAAATGTTTGTTAAAATCGTTAATTGGGAACGGGACATAAATTTACTCGCTTTCTAATTTATTAAATTTTTAGACTTGGTACCAGTACCATTAGCTTCTACTTTTTAAAATTATTTAGAATAGAATACCATCCGTTTTTCCTTTATAGGCTTTCCAAGTTCAAGCATCTTTTCTTGTCCATCAAAAGTAAAACCCATTTTTTTGAGTTAGAAAGCAAATTGCGCGCTTATTATCTTTCAATACCCCTAAGAAAATTTCAGAAAAATGATTAAGAGCAATCAAAGCTGCTTTTATTAACTTTTGTGCAATACCTTTTCCATAATAATCTTTTAAAACATATAAGGCAATAATTTCGCCAGCTTGAATAGTCTCATCACGAAAGTTTCCATAACTGATAAAACCAACTACCTTCATGCCATCCATCGCGATCAATGTATTTTCTGGATATTTTTGACTAAAGAATCGACATCTTTCTTGTGTCATCGTCTCCTGAAATTCTGCAGGTAAAAGGTCATCATAAGCCTCTCTCCACGTCTGCCAGTGAACGAGGGACTTACCTTCTATTTCTTCAGGAGTTTCCATTGATTTGATAATAACCGTCATTTATTTTCTTCTCCTTAATCCAACACCATGACTTCCCTTGCTACTTTTTGTAGAAATTTTTGTCTTGTTGAACTTGTATTCACTTCACGGCCTAACTCTCCTAAAATCGAAACCCTCTTTGTTTTTATGCCACAATGATTCAATACCGCATTCTTTAATACTGATATTCCATAACTGTCTGGAATGTTAATCGGACCAGAAAATACTTTGTACCACCAAGTCGGTGCCATAGAAGTTGCATAGATACTAGCTGTTTTTCCTTTTAGTAACTTTTTGAACTGTTTACCTCTCAAGTAGTTCAAAATAAAGCTTCCTCGATTGTTTGCAGAGTATGCAATACCTGGCGTAAAAACACGATCAATCCACCCCTTCAATAGACTAGGCATACTACTCCACCAAATAGGATAAACAAAAAATTAAATGATCTGCCCACTGGATTAATGATTGAGAGCGTAGAATAAACGGATCGTCCTCCATTCTTTGTCGATAACCATAACGTAAAACAGGATCAAACTCTTCTGCATTAAGATTAATCATTTCAAGTTCATGTCTATTTGAGTCTATGTTTTCTACAATCGTTTGAAAAATTGCTTGGCAGTAACTTTCTTTATCAGGATGTCCATTGATAACTAAAATATTCATAAAATTCCCCTACCCCAACGCCTTGACTTCCAACATCATATCCCGAATCTGAGCTGCTAGTTCAAAGTCAAGCACTTCAACTGCTTCTTGCATTTGTTTTTCGAGTTTCTTGACTAGTTCTTTGCGCTCTTGTTTGTTGAGGCTATTGATATCGACTTCCTTCTCCTCTTCCTTAGCAACTGCCTTGGTCACAGCAATCAGATCACGGATTTCTTTCTTGATTGTCTGAGGCACAATACCGTGTTCTTCATTATAAGCCATCTGGATTTTCCGACGGCGAGCAGTTTCATCGATAGCACGTTGCATAGACTGAGTAACGGTGTCCGCATACATGATGACATGCCCTTCACTATTACGGGCAGCACGTCCAATGGTCTGGATGAGTCCACGCTCGTTACGAAGGAAACCTTCCTTGTCAGCATCGAGAATAGCTACGAGACTCACTTCAGGAACGTCAATCCCTTCACGGAGCAGGTTGATTCCGACCAAGACATCAAAGACACCCAAGCGCAGGTCACGGATAATCTCTGTCCTCTCCAAGGTCTTAATATCCGAGTGCATGTACTTGACCTTGATGCCCATTTCCTTGAAGTAGTCGGTTAAGTCCTCTGCCATTTTCTTGGTCAAGGTGGTAATAAAGGTTCGTTCATTCTTTTCAACACGGGCATTGATTTCACCTAAGAGGTCATCAATCTGTCCCATAGTCGGACGGACTTCTACCTCAGGATCCAAAAGACCTGTTGGTCGAATGATTTGCTCAATCACTGTCTCGGTCTGTTCATTTTCATAGTCACCAGGTGTCGCTGAAACGTAAACAATCTGATGAACGTGACTCTCAAACTCCTCCCGACGGAGAGGTCGATTGTCCAAAGCTGATGGCAAACGGAAACCATAATTAACAAGCATTTCCTTACGAGAGCGGTCTCCATTGTACATGCCCTTAATCTGCCCCATAGTCATGTGGCTCTCATCAATCATAATCAAGAAATCATCTGGGAAAAAGTCGAGAAGCGTATAAGGAGGCTCTCCTTCGCTCCGTCCATCCATGTGGCGAGAATAATTTTCAACCCCATTGGTATAGCCCATCTCACGCAACATCTCAATATCATACTCTGTCCGCTGTTTCAATCGTTGGGCTTCAAGCAGTTTGCCTTCCTTCTCAAAGACAGCTAGTTGCTCTTCTAATTCTGCTTGAATCTTTGCAATAGCAACTTCCATGTGGTCGTCATTGGTCACAAAGTGAGTCGCAGGGAAAATCGCCAAATGATCCACTTCTCCCAATACCTGTCCAGTTAGGGCCTCAACCTCACGAATACGGTCAATCTCATCCCCAAAAAATTCTACTCGAAAAGCGTGTTCATCACGGGAAGCTGGGAAAATCTCCACCACATCCCCACGCACACGAAATCTTCCCCGTTGGAAATCAAATATCATTACGTTCAAACTGAATATCGACCAAGTCATTCAAGAGTTTATCACGAGAAATCTCTAGACCAGGACGGAGACTAACGACACTATCAGCGTATTCCTTGGGCGAACCCAAACCATAGATACAAGAGACTGAGGCCACGACAATAACATCATTACGCTCCAAAAGAGCCGAAGTCGCTGAGTGACGGAGCTTGTCAATCTCGTCGTTGACAGAACTATCCTTTCAATATAGGTATCGCTAGAAGGGACATAGGCCTCAGGTTGGTAATAATCATAGTAAGACACAAAGTACTCAACTGCATTTTCAGGGAAAATTCCTTAAACTCCCCATAGAGCTGACCAGCAAGCGTCTTATTGTGAGCAATGACCAGAGTAGGTTTATTGACTTTGGAAATGACCTGACTCATGGTATAGGTCTTCCCTGTTCCGGTCGCCCCCATCAGAATCTGAGCTTTTTCTCCACCCTCGATATTATCTACCAACTGCTCGATAGCTTGGGGTTGATCTCCTGATGGTTGATATTTTGATACTAGTTTAAATTGATTATCTTTAATGCGATTGATCATAAGAATCCTCTTTCCATGTGCTATTCCTATTTTAGCATACTTATAGAATTTTCACGAAGAAAAGGACAGACCGAAGTCACATCCTTTCATTTTCTTTCTTTAATTGATGGGCGAGATAGACAATCAGCATTAGCAATACCAGACTTGTCATAATGGAACCTTCTATGCCAAAAGAACCACCTGATAGCCAATCTTGATTACCTTGTGGTAAAAAGGTCATCAGCGATGTCCCAGACGGCTGACCACTAACTAAAATCCCAAAGAGATTTCCCTGAGCAAAATTCCAGGCCCCATGAATACCTGCAACACCCCAAACTGTATCAGTTTTGAAAAGGTAAAGAGCCATGGCAACTCCGAATAAGAAGAGATTCATTAGAGATAGAGGTGTTAGACCCGAATTGCCCATATGAAGCAGGGTAAAGAATAGGCTAGATATAAGAACAGCAAGTTTTAGATTGGTTCTTGAGGCCAATTGAGGAAGGAGCCAGGCACGGGATACCACTTCTTCTGTTGTCCCCTGTAAAATCCAAAATGGGATAGTAAAGACGACAAAGGCAAGCGAATAAGGATTCAAGTGAATAAATTCAAAACGATATTGCCCCAAGGTCACTAAACCTAACAAGGTCAGAAGAAAAAAGTGCCAAACCTAGCCCAAATCCTTTAAGAAGATTGCTGAGGAAATTCTCTCTATAAAATCCCAAGGTTCGAATAGGCCTTTTCTCAACTTTTTTAGTCCATCTGAACACAGTGTTGAGTATAAAACCAAAGGCCAGTAAATCTAAAATTAAATGAAAGTCACTTGTTTTATCCGTCAAGCTCTGATGCAAGGTCTGCAAGTAGGTTGCAAGATTTTGACCAGCCTCTCCAAAATTTCTAGCAAGTCCGATGAGAGCTAACAAACTAATACCATACAGAGTATAAGCCACAAACTCTCCTATGAAGACAAAAGCAAAGGCTAACAAGGGGCTTGTGTAAATGTTTAAACTCATTTTTGAAGCTTGGAAGTCTTTAAATATTCTTTTGTTCTTCATATCCCTGTCCTCTTTTCTTCTATATATACTATTATTATAGCACTTTATAGTAGCAATTCAAGAAAGAAAAGGAAAAAAACAATGTTACATTTTCTGACACAGAAATATAAAAATTTGCCTTTTTTTACTTTTTCTGATATAATGGGAAAATATTCGGAAAAGGAGACTAAAATGAAGAAAAAATTTCTAGCATTTTTGCTAATTTTATTCCCAATTTTCTCATTAGGTATTGCGAAAGCAGAGACGATTAAGATTGTATCTGATACCGCCTATGCACCTTTTGAGTTTAAAGATTCAGATCAAACTTATAAAGGAATTGATGTTGACATTATCAACAAAGTCGCTGAGATTAAAGGGTGGAACATTCAGATGTCTTATCCCGGATTTGACGCAGCGGTAAATGCGGTTCAAGCTGGTCAAGCTGACGCTATCATGGCAGGGATGACAAAGACGAAAGAACGTGAAAAAGTTTTCACCATGTCTGATACTTACTATGATACAAAAGTTGTCATTGCAACTACAAAGGCACACAAGATTAGCAAGTACGACCAATTAACTGGCAAAAACCGTTGGTGTTAAAAACGGAACTGCTGCTCAACGTTTTCTTGAAACAATCAAAGATAAATACGGCTTTACTATTAAAACATTTGATACTAGTGATTTGATGAACAACAGCTTGAGTGCTGGTGCCATTGATGCCATGATGGATGACAAACCTGTTATCGAGTATGCGATTAACCAAGGTCAAGACCTCCATATTGAAATGGATGGTGAAGCTGTAGGAAGTTTTGCTTTCGGTGTTAAAAAAGGAAGCAAATATGAGCACCTGGTTACTGAATTTAACCAAGCCTTGGCTGAAATGAAAAAAGATGGTAGTCTTGATAAAATCATCAAGAAATGGACTGCTTCATCATCTTCAGCAGTTCCAACTACAACTACTCTAGCGGGCTTAAAAGCTATTCCTGTTAAAGCTAAATACATCATTGCCAGCGATTCTTCTTTTGCACCTTTTGTGTTCCAAAACTCAAGCAACCAATACACTGGTATTGATATGGAATTGATCAAATCAATCGCTAAAGACCAAGGTTTTGAAATTGAAATCATCAACCCTGGTTTTGATGCCGCTATTAACGCTGTCCAAGCTGGTCAAGCAGATGGTATCATTGCTGGTATGTCTGTCACAGATGCTCGTAAGGCGACTTTTGATTTCTCAGAATCCTACTACACTGCTAATACTATCCTTGGTGTCAAAGAATCAAGTACCATTGCTTCTTATGAAGATTTGAAAGGGGAAGACGGTCGGTGTTAAAAACGGAACTGCTTCTCAAACCTTCCTAACAGAAAATCAAAGCAAATACGGTTATCAAATTAAAACCTTCGCTGATGGTTCATCAATGTATGACAGTTTAAACACTGGTGCCATTGATGCTGTTATGGATGATGAACCTGTTCTCAAATATTCTATCAGCCAAGGTCAAAAATTGAAAACACCAATCCCTGGAAGTCCAATCGGAGAAACAGCCTTTGCCGTTAAAAAAGGCACAAATCCAGAATTAATTGAAATGTTCAACAACGGACTTGCAAACCTTAAAGCAAACGGAGAATTCCAAAAGATTCTTGATAAATACCTAGCTAGTGAGTCTTCAACCGCTTCAACAAGCACTGTTGATGAGACAACTATCTGGGGATTGCTTCAAAACAACTACAAACAACTCCTTAGCGGGCTTGGTATCACTCTTGCTCTAGCTCTTATCTCATTTGCTATTGCTATTGTTATCGGGATTATCTTCGGTATGTTTAGCGTTAGCCCATACAAATCTCTTCGTGTGATCTCTGAGATTTTCGTTGACGTTATCCGTGGTATTCCTTTGATGATTCTTGCAGCCTTCATCTTCTGGGGAATTCCAAACTTCATCGAGTCTATCACAGGCCAACAAAGTCCAATTAACGACTTCGTAGCTGGTACTATCGCCCTCTCACTCAATGCAGCGGCTTATATCGCTGAAATCGTTCGTGGTGGTATTCAGGCCGTTCCAGTTGGTCAAATGGAAGCTAGCCGAAGCTTGGGTATCTCTTATGGAAAAACCATGCGTAAGATTATCTTGCCACAAGCAACTAAATTGATGTTGCCAAACTTTGTTAACCAATTCGTTATCGCTCTTAAAGATACAACCATCGTTTCTGCTATCGGTTTGGTTGAACTCTTCCAAACTGGTAAGATTATCATTGCCCGTAACTACCAAAGTTTCAAGATGTATGCAATCCTTGCTATCTTCTATCTTGTAATTATCACACTTTTGACTAAACTAGCGAAACGCTTAGAAAAGAGGATTCGTTAATGGCAAAATTAAAAATTGATGTAAATGATTTACACAAAAGCTACGGAAAAAATGAAGTTTTAAAAGGAATTACGACTAAGTTCTATTGAAGGAGATGTTGTTTGTATCATCGGTCCTTCAGGTTCTGGTAAGTCAACCTTCCTCCGTAGCCTTAATCTTCTAGAAGAAGTTACGAGCGGTCACATCACTGTGAACGGCTATGACTTAACTGAAAAAACAACCAATGTTGACCACGTCCGTGAAAATATCGGCATGGTTTTCCAACACTTCAACCTCTTCCCTCATATGTCTGTATTAGAAAACATTACCTTTGCTCCTATTGAGCACAAGTTGATGACCAAGGAAGAAGCTGAGAAATTGGGAATGGAGTTGCTTGACAAGGTTGGGCTAGCAGATAAAGCTAATGCCAACCCAGATAGCCTATCAGGTGGTCAAAAAACAACGTGTGGCTATCGCTCGTGGACTAGCAATGAATCCAGACATCATGCTCTTTGATGAACCAACTTCTGCCCTTGACCCTGAGATGGTCGGAGACGTACTAAACGTTATGAAGGAATTGGCTGAGCAAGGTATGACCATGATTATCGTAACCCATGAGATGGGATTTGCTCGTCAGGTTGCCAACCGTGTTATCTTTACTGCGGATGGTGAATTCCTTGAAGACGGAACACCTGATCAAATCTTTGATAACCCTCAACACCCACGTCTGAAAGAGTTCTTAGACAAGGTCTTAAACGTCTAAACTTAAACTGTAAGGATTTCCTTGCAGTTTTTTTCTATCTCGTATTGGATTTTTTGATTTTTCGGAAAATTATGTTAGAATTAAGTTTATGAAATGAGATTTCCTCATACCTAGCAAGACTAGGAATAAAAATAGAAATTAGGTAGCTAGATGTCATCTAAGGTTATTGTTACAATTTTCGGTGCGAGTGGAGACCTGGCTAAACGCAAGCTCTACCCTTCCCTTTTTAGACTTTATAAATCCGGCAATCTTTCCAAGCACTTTGCAGTTATTGGAACTGCCCGTCGTCCTTGGAGCAAGGAATATTTTGAATCTGTTGTAGTCGAATCGATCCTTGATTTGGCAGATAGTACCGAACAGGCTCAAGAATTCGCTAGTCACTTCTACTATCAAAGTCATGATGTCAATGATACAGAACACTACATTGCTTTGCGTCAATTGCAGGCTGAACTAAATGACAAGTACCAAGCTGAACACAACAAGCTCTTCTTCTTGTCTATGGCACCTCAGTTCTTTGGAACTATCGCAAAACACCTCAAGTCTGAAAACATTGTGGATGGGTAAAGGTTTTGAGCGCTTAATCGTTGAAAAACCATTTGGTACAGATTACGCAACTGCAAGCAAGTTGAATGACGAGCTCCTAGCAACATTTGACGAAGAACAAATTTTCCGTATTGATCATTATCTTGGTAAGGAAATGATCCAAAGTATCTTTGCAGTTCGCTTTGCCAACCTGATTTTCGAAAACGTTTGGAACAAGGAATTTATCGACAATGTTCAAATTACCTTTGCGGAGCGCTTGGGTGTAGAAGAACGTGGTGGCTACTATGACCAATCAGGTGCCCTCCGTGATATGGTACAGAACCATACACTCCAACTTCTTTCTCTCCTTGCTATGGACAAGCCAGCAAGCTTCACAAAAGACGAGATTCGTGCTGAGAAGATTAAAGTCTTTAAAAACCTCTATCATCCAACTGATGAAGAGCTTAAAGAACACTTTATCCGTGGTCAATACCGCTCTGGTAAGATTGATGGCATGAAATATATCTCTTATCGTAGCGAACCAAATGTAAATCCAGAATCAACAACTGAAACTTTTGCATCTGGTGCCTTCTTTGTAGACAGCGATCGATTCCGTGGTGTTCCTTTCTTCTTCCGTACTGGTAAACGTCTAACTGAAAAAGGAACTCATGTCAACATCGTCTTTAAACAAATGGATTCTATCTTTGGTGAGCCACTTGCTCCAAACATCTTGACCATCTATATCCAACCAACAGAAGGCTTCTCTCTTAGCCTAAATGGGAAGCAAGTAGGAGAAGAATTCAACTTGGCTCCCAACTCACTTGATTACCGTACAGATGCGACCGCAACTGGTGCTTCTCCAGAACCATACGAGAAATTGATTTATGATGTCTTAAATAACAACTCAACTAACTTTAGCCACTGGGATGAAGTTGGTGCGTCATGGAAATTGATTGACCGTATCGAAGAGCTCTGGGCTGAAATGGTGCCCCACTTCATGACTATAAAGCTGGAAGCATGGGACCTCAAGCTAGCTTTGATCTACTTGAAAAATTCGGTGCCAAATGGACTTGGCAACCAGATATCGCCTATCGTCAAGATGGTCGTTTAGAATAACAAAAAATCCTGCAAGTTTGTACCTTGCAGGATTTTTACTTCTAATTAGATTAAGCCTTCCAAGAGACCCTTCATAAAGTTTTCTGAATTAAATTCTCCAATATCATCGATTTTTTCACCAAAACCAATCAATTTTACAGGAATATTGAGTTCTTCACGGATGGCTAGAACAACACCACCTCGAGCAGTTCCATCAATCTTAGTCAAGACAATTCCAGTTAATGGCGTGATTTTTGAAAATTCTTTGGCCTGTACCAGGGCATTTTGACCCGTTGATGCATCAAGAGCCAAGAAGGTTTCATGTGGTGCTTCTGGTACAACACGTTTGATGATACGACCAATCTTTTCCAGCTCAGCCATAAGGTTATCCTTATTTTGCAAACGACCAGCAGTATCAATCATAAGAATATCAATTCCTTCTGCTACAGCTCGTTCCATCCCATCAAAGACAACGCTAGCTGGATCAGCTTTTTCAGGCCCCGTCACAACAGGAACATCAACACGACGGCCCCATTCTGCTAGCTGGGCAACGGCTCCCGCACGGAAGGTATCTGCTGCTACTAGCATGACTTTTTTGCCAGCTTGCTTGTAACGATGAGCTAATTTCCCAATAGAAGTTGTCTTCCCAACACCGTTCACACCGACGAAGAGCATAACTGTCAAACCATCTTGGAAATGGATTTGTTCATCGTAGTTGCCATCCTTTTCGTAGAGTTCAACCAATTTCTCGATAATGACACGGCGAAGTGCATCAGGCTTCTTAGCGTTTTCGAGTTTAGCTTCATAGCGAAGCTCTTCTGTTAGGTTAGAAGCGACCTGCACACCGACGTCACTCATGATGAGCAATTCTTCCAATTCTTCGAAGAAGTCTTCATCGACAGAACGGAAGTTAGCAAAGAAGGCATTCAAGCGTGCTCCGAAGCCTGTACGAGTTTTCTTAAGACTGCGGTCATATTTTTCCTGAACAGTTTCTTCTACTTGAGACGTTTCTGGTTCAAGCACTTCAGAACTATTTTCTTCTACAGTCTCTAGGAGCTCAGTATTCTCTTCCTCTGTGACTTCTTCTGAGTTTAGCAATTCTTCGACTTTTTCTTGATGAACCTCTACATCTGGCTCTGAATCCAGACTTTCTTCAACTGTATCTTGATTTTCCTCTTCTTCGAGCAGACCTTCTTCAGAACTTTCAACTTCTGCCACTTCTTGAGAAACTTCCTCAGCTTCTGTATCTTCAGACAAATCAAGATTTTCCAGAGCTTCTTTTACAACTTCTTCGATTTTAGGTTCTTCTTTTTTCCGAATAGACGGTCAAATAATCCCATATCTTAGTTCTCCTTTAGCACATATTCTTCGATAGCCCAGGCGACAGCCTCTTCATCATTGGTCATTGGCGTCACTACATTTGCGACTGCCTTGACTTCAGGAACAGCGTTTTGCATGGCAACACCGAGCCCTGCCCATTCAATCATAGAGAGGTCATTGGCCTCGTCACCACATGCCATGACTTGACTTTGGTTAATTCCAAGATGGCTGATTAGTTTTGCCAAACCTGTTGCTTTATGAACATTTTTAGGAGACCACTCTAATAACATCTCACGTGATTTGAAGATTTCATATTGGTCAAACAATTCTGGAGAAATCTTCTGAATAGCTGCATCTAAGGGTTCATGAGCAAAGGCAGTCACGCATTTATTGTAGGTCATTTGACTAGACAAGTCTTCAAAGTCCACTAGAACAAAGGTCAAAGCTGGATTGAATTTGGCATAAAGACTTTCTTGGTCCGATTGGATTTGATAAACAGTTCCTTCTGAGATAGCATCAAGAGGCAGTGATAATTTCTCTGTTTCCTCATACAAGCGTGCCACATCATCATATGAAAAGACTGTTTTATCAAGGATTTCTCCTGTATTTTTCTGAACCAAACCACCATTAAAAGTAATCGTATACTCATCCTCGTGGCCGTCAGTCCCTAGCTCATGGAGAAAGAAATCCATAGCTTTTAAGGGACGACCAGTTGTCAATACGACCTTGATACCACGATCACGCGCAGCTTTCAAGGTTGCCTTAGTACGATCCGTCAGCTTTTTATCAGTAGTCAGCAAGGTCCCGTCTAAGTCCAATGCAATCAATTTTATATCTGCCATTATATGCCCTCCATATAAGCTATAACCGACTGGTCCTTATGGTGACCAATCACAGTCTCTGCTAATTCTAAAATTTCTGGTCGTGCATTTTCAGGAGCTACAGGATGTCCTACAACCTGCATCATATGCAAGTCATTTAGATTGTCTCCAAAAGCCATAACCTGATCCATTGTGATACCAAGTTTTTTTAGCTAATTCAACAATGGCCACACCCTTATCGACATAGT
Source organism: Streptococcus mitis (assembly GCA_927911355.1). Classification (GTDB taxonomy): domain Bacteria; phylum Bacillota; class Bacilli; order Lactobacillales; family Streptococcaceae; genus Streptococcus; species Streptococcus mitis_DD. The sequence continues at coordinate 17,506 of CAKMPG010000102.1, forward strand.
CCAGAACAATATCAATGGATTCAAAGCCAGTTGTCATGGCCTTAACACCAGAACATGTTCATTGACCCAAGCCTCCCCAGCTTCTAGCGTTTCTTCTGTGAAGTTGGTTGTAAATTTGAAAATATCATCTGTGATATCTTCCAAACTCGCTACTTTTTGGATATTTTCATTATAGTGCTGACTCACTTTCAAATAGGTCTCATCAACCGTTTCTAGAACATAAGCTCCCTTTTTTCCCGTCAAGAGCAGTTTATTGATATCTACATAAGGTGACGTTTTCAGCTTTTCAAAAGTCGTCAAATAAAACTCACGAGACATGGTCGCTTCATACAAGTCTTGACCTCGATATTCTACCAAACTGCCATTTTCCGCGATGAAAATAATGTCATCACGAACATCAGCAAATAATTTTTCTAGAGACAGAAATCCGCGCCCCGAAGCCACCGCAAAGTAAATCCCTTTTTCCTTGTAGGAAGCTAAGAGAGACTTGAGGCGGTCCATATCAAAGCGTCCATTCTCATCTAGGAAGGTTCCGTCCATATCCGTTGCTACTAGTTTAATCATAAAATCTTTCTTACTCCGATTAGTAAATCTACCTCCTATTATACCATAGATAAGTAGAAAAAGGACTAGTCTATCAGCTTTGCTTCTCTTTTATCCTTCTCTACTAGTTAGTGCTGTTTCTAACTTTTAAAAAGCTCGTAAAATTAAAATCGTGCAACTTTTTTCAGATACTTTTAAAAGATTGATTTCATTACCTGTTTCCTTTATACTGGATAAAAAGGAGATTAGTATGTCAGAAACAAATCACGAAATCGATTCAAATTTTGCAGGTCGTTTAAATATCCTGCGTGCGGGTGTTCTTGGTGCCAATGATGGAATTATTTCCATTGCTGGTGTGGTTATCGGGGTTGCTAGTGCTACGAGTAATATCTGGATTATCTTTTTATCAGGATTTGCAGCTATCTTAGCTGGTGCCTTTTCGATGGCTGGTGGAGAATATGTATCTGTTTCAACTCAAAAGATACCGAGGAAGCAGCAGTTGCGCGTGAGCAAGTCTTGCTAGACCAAGATATGGAACTAGCCAAAAAGTCTCTCTATGCAGCCTATATCCAAAATGGAGAATGTGAAACCTCTGCTCAACTCTTGACCAACAAGGCCTTTCTTAAAAATCCACTCAAGGCTTTGGTTGAGGAAAAATATGGGATAGAGTATGAAGAGTTTACCAATCCATGGCATGCTGCTATCTCTAGCTTTATTTCTTTTTTCCTTGGTAGCTTACCACCCATGCTTTCAATTACCATTTTCCCAAGTGAATACCGTATCCCTGCTACCGTCCTTATCGTCGGTGTGGCCCTTCTTCTCACTGGTTACACTAGTGCCAGACTTGGAAAAGCACCAACCAAAACAGCTATGATTCGGAACCTAGCTATTGGCCTCTTGACCATGGGAGTTACCTTCCTGCTCGGACAACTTTTCAGCATTTAGAACATAAGAAATACCTCGATTTTGAAGTCGAGGTATCTTTTTTACATTTGCACAATCTTGCGATAACTTCTTGAAGTAATCATGAAAATCAGCACATAGGCGATGAGGAAGATAGCGCAGATAGACAAGGTCACAATCAACATCATATTCGTATCTATTACACCAATCACTTTTAAAATCAGACTAAGCATATGGTAGGCAAAGGCTAGATGTATGAAGGCAAAAAGCAAAGGAAGGAAGAAAACAGTTAAAACCTGTTTGTTGATGGTTTGCTTGATTTGCTTTTGATCTAAACCGACTTTCTGCAAGATAATAAAGCGCTCACGGTCTTCATAGCCTTCAGAAATTTGTTTGTAATAGATGACCAGAACGGTTCCGACCATAAAGATAATGGATAGGAAAATACCGATAAAGAAGACACCACCAAAGAGGGCACTCATTTGAGCACTAGCATCTGCTAGATTGCTACCATACACATAGCTACCTTCAGTGTTTAATTGAGCATTAAACTTTTGTAAGTATTTTTCATATTCTTCAGCGACTTTGAGTTGTTCTTCTTCACTGATATTTACATTTATACCACCGTAAAGCTGATTATAGATAGCCGAATCTGGGAATTGGTCTAAAAATGCTTGCAAATTAGGAACAACAAGGTAATTGTAATCAGTAGTAAACATATTAAACTGATTTGGGACATGGTTCACAATAAAATCTGTATTAAATTCTTCTTTTACAGAAAATTGATGGTTATTTAGAGTTAGAGCTTTCTGTCCTTTCAGTCCATCATTCTTAGCGAAGAGGCCGACCTCATTGCCTGATAGAGAAAGCTTCTGACCAGTCATATTTTCATAGTCTTTTTTGGTCAAATACCATGAAGACTGTTTTAGGTTGGACACGATTTTGTCCCCTTTCAAAAATGGTTAACTTGGTTCCTTCTTGATTTGCAATACCAAAGTTACTGTAACGAAGCACTTCTTTCTCTTTGACACTATAACCTTTGTCACTTGCAAACTGGCTCAAGAGTTTGTCCAAATCTTCTTTTTCAACATTTTGTCCAGTAATGCCAAAGTCATGCGGATTCATCACTTTTTTAAAGGATTCTGAAGCATTGAAAATGCTTGTCGCTGCAGACATGGTAACCAAGACCATTGTTGACAAAATAGCGATTGTTGCTAATCCAACTGCATTTTTCTTCATACGGAAAATCAAGTTAGAGACTGAGATAAGGTTATTTGGTTGGTAATAGTATTTCTTATTTTTCTTTAAGATTTGGAGGAAAACGGTAATTCCTGCATTAAACAATAGATAAGTACCAAAGATAACCAGTAAAACAGCTAGGAAGAAGGTTGTTAGGGCTGTGAGAGGATCTTTTACAGTAAGGGCAAGATAGTAGCCAATCCCTAAACTTATGGAACCAAGAATAGTTTGTAGAGGTAGGAAACGACCTTTTTTCTCACCACTAGCTTTTTCACGAGAAAGCTGGAGGGCATTCATACGGGCGATTCGAAGGGCATTCAGGAACATGAGGCCTAGGAAAATCAATCCAAAGACAACAAGTACTGCAATGACAACATTCATTTGGAAGGTAGCGACCAGCTCAACCTTCAATTTCATCAGTTTGAGCAAGAAAGCGAAAATTAACTTATCAAACAAGGCTCCAATACCGATACCCGCTCCAACAGTTAGAATCCCAAATACCACTAACTCCTTAAAGGTCATACTGATAAGATGACGCTTTTCCAAGCCCAACATGCCATAAATTCCTAGTTCCTTGGAACGGTTCTTCATGACAAAACTATTGGCATAGAGGACGATAATGGCTGACGCAAGGGTGACGACAAACATACCAAATCCAAGTGTAGCCTGAATGGTTGTTCCTCCACGGATTTCAGCAATCTTGGGATTGAAGGTTAGAGAGTAAAAGAGATAGGTGACAGTGACTGCCAAGAGAACA
>CAKMPG010000103.1:0-7188 GCA_927911355.1 Streptococcus mitis
ACTAAGATGGGGAAAGCCATGCGTGCAGTATCCGTAGATAGCGATGCAGCGCAATTGATGGGGATCAATGTAAACCGTACTATCAGCTTTACCTTCGCTTTGGGGTCAGCTCTTGCGGGTGCGGCTGGTGTTCTGATTGCCCTTTATTATAACTCTCTTGAGCCTTTGATGGGGGTTACTCCAGGTCTTAAGTCTTTCGTTGCCGCGGTACTTGGTGGTATCGGAATCATTCCTGGTGCAGCTCTCGGTGGTTTTGTAATCGGGTCTATTAGAAACCTTTGCGACAGCCTTTGGAATGTCAGTACTTCGTGATGCCATTGTTTATGGAATTTTGGTTGTTGATCTTGATTGTCCGCCCAGCTGGTATCCTTGGTAAAAATGTGAAAGAGAAGGTGTAAGCGATGAAAGAAAAATTTAAAAGTTAATATTCTATGGTTACTCCTTTTGTTAGCTGGCTATGGCTTGATTAGTGTATTGGTTTCAGTTGGAGTACTAAACCTATTCTATGTACAGATTTTACAACAAATTGGAATTAATATTATTCTGGCTGTTGGTCTCAACTTAATCGTTGGTTTTTCAGGCCAATTTTCACTTGGTCATGCTGGTTTCATGGCGATTGGTGCCTATGCAGCAGCTATTATTGGATCTAAATCACCAACCTACGGTGCCTTCTTTGGAGCTATGCTTGTAGGGGCTTTGCTTTCAGGAGCAGTTGCCTTGCTTGTCGGAATTCCAACCTTGCGCTTGAAGGGGGACTATCTTGCGGTAGCAACTCTCGGTGTTTCTGAAATTATCCGTATCTTTATCATCAATGGCGGAAGCCTTACAAATGGTGCGGCAGGTATCTTGGGAATTCCTAACTTTACAACTTGGCAAATGGTTTACTTCTTTGTCGTGATTACAACCATTGCAACCTTGAATTTTTTGCGTAGTCCAATTGGTCGTTCAACCCTTTCTGTTCGTGAGGATGAAATCGCGGCTGAGTCAGTTGGGGTTAATACGACTAAAATTAAAATCATCGCTTTTGTCTTTGGTGCTATTACTGCAAGTATTGCAGGGTCACTTCAGGCAGGATTTATCGGTTCAGTTGTACCGAAAGATTACACTTTCATCAACTCAATCAACGTTTTGATCATTGTTGTATTTGGTGGACTTGGTTCCATTACAGGTGCGATTGTTTCAGCTATTGTCCTTGGAATTTTGAATATGCTTCTCCAAGATGTTGCTAGCGTGCGTATGATTATCTACGCTTTGGCCTTGGTATTGGTAATGATTTTCAGACCGGGTGGACTTCTTGGAACATGGGAATTGAGCCTATCACGTTTCTTTAAAAAATCTAAAAAGGAGGAACAAAACTAATGGCATTACTTGAAGTAAAACAGTTAACCAAACATTTTGGCGGTCTAACAGCTGTTGGAGATGTGACTCTTGAATTGAACGAAGGGGAACTGGTTGGACTAATCGGTCCAAATGGAGCTGGGAAAACCACTCTTTTCAACCTTTTGACCGGTGTTTATGAACCAAGCGAGGGAACAGTAACCCTAGATGGTCACCTTTTGAATGGAAAGTCACCTTATAAGATTGCTTCTTTGGGACTTGGACGTACATTCCAAAATATCCGTCTCTTTAAAGATTTAACAGTTTTGGACAATGTTTTGATTGCTTTTGGTAACCATCACAAACAACATGTTTTTGCTAGTTTTTTGCGCTTACCAGCTTTTTACAAGAGTGAAAAAGAATTAAAGGCTAAAGCCTTGGAATTGCTTAAAATCTTTGATTTAGATGGTGATGCAGAAACTCTTGCTAAAAATCTTGCCTACGGACAACAACGTCGTTTGGAAATTGTTCGTGCCCTCGCTACGGAACCTAAAATTCTCTTCTTAGATGAACCAGCAGCAGGTATGAACCCACAGGAAACAGCCGAATTGACTGAGTTAATTCGTCGTATCAAAGATGAATTTAAGATTACGATCATGCTGATTGAACACGATATGAATCTGGTCATGGAGGTTACAGAACGCATCTACGTACTTGAATATGGTCGTTTGATTGCTCAAGGAACTCCGGACGAAATTAAGACCAATAAACGCGTTATCGAAGCTTATCTAGGAGGTGAAGCCTAATGTCGATGTTAAAAGTTGATAATCTTTCTGTACATTACGGTATGATCCAAGCAGTCCGTGATGTAAGCTTTGAAGTGAATGAAGGAGAAGTAGTTTCCCTTATCGGTGCCAATGGTGCTGGTAAGACAACCATTCTCCGTACCTTGTCTGGTTTGGTTAGACCAAGTTCTGGAAAGATTGAATTTTTAGGTCAAGAAATCCAAAAAATGCCAGCTCAAAAAATCGTGGCAGGTGGTCTTTCACAAGTTCCAGAAGGACGCCACGTCTTCCCTGGATTGACAGTTATGGAAAATCTAGAAATGGGAGCTTTCTTAAAGAAAAATCGTGAAGAAAATCAAGCTAACTTGAAGAAAGTTTTCTCACGCTTTCCTCGTCTTGAAGAACGGAAGAACCAAGATGCAGCTACTCTTTCAGGGGGAGAACAGCAAATGCTTGCCATGGGACGCGCCCTCATGTCAACACCAAAACTTCTTCTTTTAGATGAACCATCAATGGGACTTGCCCCAATCTTTATCCAAGAGATTTTTGATATCATTCAAGACATCCAGAAACAAGGAACAACCGTCCTCTTGATTGAACAAAATGCCAATAAAGCACTCGCAATCTCTGACCGAGGCTATGTATTGGAAACAGGGAAAATCGTTCTATCAGGAACAGGAAAAGAACTCGCTTCATCAGAAGAAGTCAGAAAAGCATATCTGGGTGGCTAAACTAGTCTGGGAGACTAGTTTAGGTTGCAGATAGAGATTGCGAAGCAATCATCTTATCCACTGGATTGTTTTAGTCGGTGGATGAGGATTACGAAGTAATCATCATTATAGTCCAGGGGACCTTTTTAGTTGACAGATATAGATTGTAAAGCAATCTTTATCTACATTAAAAGGTTAATTTCTAATAATTGAAAAAATCGAATGAAATGTATCTTACCTTCATTCAGAGAGCTCTATTTCAGAGCTCTTTTTGCTAGCTTATTCATACTTTTCTGAATTTTGAAAAAGAAATGTAAGCGTTTGATAGATTTACAAAAAGATTGTATAATAGGGATAAGAATAGAAAAGGAGAAGTCTCATGGCAGTTAAAGATTTTATGACCCGCAAGGTAGTTTATATTAGTCCGGATACAACAGTATCTCATGCAGCAGATTTGATGAGAGAGCAAGGGTTGCACCGCTTGCCTGTTATCGAAAATGATCAATTGGTTGGTTTGGTAACTGAGGGAACCATTGCCCAAGCTAGTCCATCCAAAGCAACAAGTCTTTCTATCTATGAGATGAATTATCTTCTAAATAAGACAAAAGTAAAAGATGTGATGATTCGCGATGTTGTCACTGTTTCAGGCTATGCGAGTCTAGAGGATGCAACTTATCTGATGTTGAAAAATAAGATTGGTATTCTTCCTGTCGTAGATAATCATCAAGTATACGGAGTTATTACGGATCGTGACGTTTTCCAAGCCTTTCTTGAAATTGCAGGTTATGGTGAAGAAGGGATTCGTGTGCGCTTTGTTACGGAAAACGAAGTTGGCGTTCTTGGAAAAATTATTTCTTTGATTGTAGAAGAAAATTTGAATATCTCGCATACAGTCAATATTCCGCGTAAGATGGTAAGGTGATTATCGAAGTTCAAATCGATGGATCAATTGATTTACCAGCCTTGAAAGAAAAATTTGAATCAGAGAATATTCAGGTAGAAGAAATCACTCGTACCTCAGCAAAAGTCTTGTAAGAAAGGAAGCCGAAAGGCTTCTTTTTACGTGTAATAAGGGATTAGAGCAAAAGATGGAAAGAAATGATAAAATATGCTATAATGAAATAATGTAAAAAAGGAGTATTTATGGACATTTCAGTAATTCGTCAGAAAATTGACGCAAATCGTGAAAAATTAGCTTCTTTCAGGGGGTCTCTTTGACCTCGAAGGTTTAGAGGAAGAGATTGCCATCTTGGAAAACAAGATGACAGAACCTGATTTTTGGAACGATAATATCGCGGCCCAAAAAACGTCGCAAGAATTAAATGAATTAAAAAACACCTATAACACCTTCCACAAAATGGAAGAGTTGCAGGATGAAGTCGAAATTTTATTAGACTTTTTAGCTGAAGATGAGTCGGTGCATGAAGAATTGGTTGAACAGTTGTCAGAACTTGCTAAGATGATGACCAGTTACGAGATGACCTTGCTCTTGTCAGAACCTTATGACCATAATAATGCGATTTTGGAAATCCATCCAGGATCGGGTGGTACCGAGGCTCAGGACTGGGGTGATATGTTGCTTCGTATGTACACTCGCTATGGAAATGCTAAAGGCTTTAAAGTGGAAGTATTGGATTACCAAGCAGGAGATGAAGCTGGTATCAAGTCAGTAACCTTATCTTTTGAAGGACCTAATGCCTATGGTCTTCTCAAGTCAGAAATGGGTGTACACCGTTTGGTACGAATTTCACCATTTGACTCTGCTAAACGTCGCCACACCTCTTTCACATCTGTAGAAGTGATGCCAGAATTGGATGATACTATTGAAGTAGAAATCCGTGAAGATGATATCAAGATGGATACTTTCCGTTCAGGTGGTGCTGGTGGACAAAACGTCAACAAGGTTTCCACAGGTGTGCGTTTGACACACATTCCTACGGGAACTGTCGTTCAGTCAACAGTCGATCGTACCCAGTATGGAAATAGAGATCGTGCCATGAAGATGTTGCAGGCTAAGCTCTATCAAATGGAGCAGGAGAAGAAAGCTGCGGAAGTCGATTCCCTCAAGGGTGAGAAAAAGGAAATCACATGGGGAAGTCAAATTCGTTCTTATGTTTTCACGCCATATAACTATGGTAAAAGACCATCGAACTAACTTTGAAGTTGCACAAGTAGATAAGGTTATGGATGGAGACCTAGATGGTTTTATTGATGCCTATCTCAAGTGGAGAATCAGCTAAGATAGAAAGGAACTCACATGTCAATTATTGAAATGAGAGATGTCGTCAAAAAATACGACAACGGAACGACTGCCCTACGTGGTGTTTCGGTAAGCGTTCAACCAGGGGAATTTGTTTACATCGTAGGACCTTCAGGAGCTGGGAAATCAACCTTTATTCGTTCTTTGTATCGCGAAGTAAAAATCGAAAAAGGAAGCTTATCTGTTGCTGGTTTTAATCTGGTTAAAATTAAAAAGAAAGATGTTCCTCTCCTACGTCGTAGTGTTGGGGTTGTCTTCCAAGATTATAAACTGTTACCAAAGAAAACCGTTTATGAAAATATTGCTTATGCAATGGAGGTAATTGGAGAAAGTCGCCGTAATATCAAAAAACGTGTTATGGAAGTCTTAGACTTGGTTGGATTGAAGCATAAGGTTCGTTCTTTCCCAAATGAACTTTCAGGGGGAGAACAACAGCGTATTGCGATAGCGCGTGCTATTGTAAATAATCCCAAAGTATTGATTGCGGACGAACCAACAGGAAACTTGGACCCAGATAATTCATGGGAAATTATGAACTTGCTGGAACGCATCAATCTCCAAGGTACAACTGTCTTGATGGCTACCCACAACAGTCAGATTGTAAATACCTTGCGCCACCGTGTCATTGCCATTGAAAATGGCCGTGTCGTTCGTGACGAAGCTAAAGGAGAATATGGATACGATGATTAGTAGATTTTTTTCGTCATTTATTTGAATCATTAAAAAGTTTGAAACGAAATGGCTGGATGACAGTAGCTGCTGTCAGTTCAGTTATGATTACTTTGACCTTGGTTGCAATATTTGCATCTGTTATCTTTAATACGGCTAAACTAGCTACAGATATCGAAAATAATGTCCGAGTAATGGTATACATTCGTAAGGACGTAGCTGATAATAGTGAGACTATTGAAAAAGAAGGTCAAACTGTTACAAATAACGACTACCATAAGGTATATGATGCTTTAAAGGTATGTCAACCGTTAAAAGTGTTACGTTTTCAAGTAAAGAAGAACAATATGAAAAGTTGACAGAAACGATGGGGGACAACTGGAAAATCTTTGAAGGCGATGCCAATCCTCTCTATGATGCATATATCGTTGATACAAATACACCAAGTGATGTAAAGACAGTAGCAGAAGAGGCTAAAAAAATCGAAGGTGTATCAGAAGTTCAAGATGGTGGTGCTAATACAGAACGCTTGTTTAAGTTAGCCTCATTTATTCGTGTCTGGGGACTAGTTATCGCTGGATTATTGATTTTCATTGCGGTGTTCTTGATTTCTAATACTATACGTATCACCATCATTTCACGAAGCCGTGAAATTCAAATCATGCGTTTAGTAGGTGCTAAGAATGGCTATATCCGCGGGCCTTTCTTGCTTGAAGGTGCCTTCATCGGTTTGCTTGGAGCAACACTTCCATCAGTTTTGGTATTTATTGTCTATAAAATGGTTTACCAATCGGTTAATAAGTCATTAGTTGGTCAGAACCTTTCAATGATATCACCAGAAGTATTCAGTCCACTGATGATTGCCTTATTATTTGTGATTGGAATTTTCATTGGTTCACTGGGATCAGGAATTTCCATGCGCCGATTCTTAAAAGTCTAAATTTTAATAGATGTATATTTGAGGAGATTTTACTATCTCCTTTTTTACTACAAAAATTTTAGAAAAAAGTCTACTTTTTTTTAATAAAAGCCTTTACAAAAAAAAAAAAGTGGTATAATTGAATTGTAGAAAGTGCAAACGTTTTCGTAAAACGTTTGCCTAAATAAAAATAAAGGAGATTTGAATGATGAAAGATACATTCAAAAATGTCTTGTCTTTCGAGTTTTGGCAAAAATTCGGTAAGGCTTTGATGGTGGTTAATCGCGGTTATGCCGGCGTGCTGGTTTGATGATTTCAATCGGTAAGTCTATCGTAATGATTAACCCAACTTTTGCACCACTTGTAGTTACAGGTGGAATTCTTGAGCAAATTGGTTGGGGGGTTATCGGTAACCTTCACATTTTTGTTTGCCCTAGCAATTGGAGGAAGCTGGGCTAAAGAACGTGCCTGGTGGTGCTTTCGCCGCTGGTCTTGCCTTCATCTTGATTAACCGTATCACTGGTACAA
>CAKMPG010000104.1:0-4412 GCA_927911355.1 Streptococcus mitis
GTTTTGAAAATCGTATCCATCGAACGATTGTCACAGATCAGCTTCTATTGAAGCAGTTGATGACCATCTTATTTGATAATGCTGTCAAGTATACTGAAGAGGATGGTGAAATTGATTTTGTGATTTCAGCGACTGATCGTAATCTGTATTTACTGGTTTCGGATAATGGAGTCGGTATTTCCGCAGAAGATAAGAAGAAAATTTTTTGACCGTTTTTATCGAGTGGACAAGGCTAGAACCCGTCAAAAAGGTGGTTTCGGTTTAGGTTTATCCCTAGCCAAGCAAATTGTAGATGCCCTAAAAGGAACCATTACTGTTAAAGATAATAAACCAAAGGGAACAATCTTTGAAGTGAAGATTGCCATCCATACACCATCTAAAAAGAAAAAATAAAAATATCGCTCCAGACGGGGCGATATTTTGGATTTATCTTCTACGTTTTCGTTTGATAATAAAGCGCTGAACTTTTAAAACAAGTAAGCTGGATCCGATTGCTGCGGCAAATGCAAGAGCAGGCGATAATTTTAATGCTAAAAAGATAAAACTAAAGATAGCAATACAGATACAAAAAACAGCGATATTAACAAAAAATAGGATTTCCTTGAGATTGGCATCAGATTGCGCTTCAGGTATATAATCTTGATAGCGAGGAACCTGCTGGCTTAATTCTTCTTGATAGTCTACCTCATAGGATTGTAATTTTCTTACGGGCATTATTCTCTCCTTAACAGTACATACCTATTTTATCATTTTTTCAGCAGAGAATTATTACAGAAAGGTTACAATAAGAATAAAGTCCCTTTTCAAAATCACTTTTCTTGACACCATAATGTGAAAATGATAGGATGGATGGACACCAAATACTTATTAATATTCATAATTGCTTATATTATCAAGGAAATAGAGCTACCAATGATTCTTTTTACGAAAATGTGTTTCCTTATTTTCTTGATTTTATTTAATTTGATTAGTGAGATTTGTTTTGAATACAGAGACAGATTTTCTGTCTCCTATTTTTATAGTAGTAGGGTGTCTAATCGATACCTCTTGAAAAGTTAAAGGAGATAAGCATGTATCTTGCTATCAAAGAAATATTACAAAACAAACTTCGATATAGTTTGATTTTAACTACCATTTTCTTATCGCTTTCATGGTCTTTTTTATGACCAGCTTAGCTCTTGGTCTTGTGCGAAACAACCGAGCCGCTATTGATAATTGGCAAGCGACGGGTGTGGTTTTATCTGACTACGCAAATGATAATTTGACGGCATCTTTTATTCCTGAAAAGGATTATAAGGATAAGAGTTCTAAAGAGGCAGCTCCACTGGGTTATATGTTCGCTGTGACCAATCTAGTCGGTGATAGTGAAAAGGTCAATGTTTCCATCTTTGCTCAGGAGTGGGACTCTTTTATTTCACCTAGTTTGAAGGAGGGGCGTTATCCTGAAGGGGACGATGAGGTGGTTGTGGATCAGTCCTTTGAGAATTATGGAATCAAGCTAGGTGATGCCATTCAACTCAATGGAAGCGAAGTAAGTTACAAGATTGTAGGGCTGACTCAAGGAAATAAATTTTTTACTGAGCCTGTTGTCTTTTCGAGTTTGACAACTTATTGGACCTTACAAGGAACTTTAAAATCTAATAAATCGATCTCTGCCTTGGTATTGAAAAATGATATAGAAGTGACTGGCGATGGACTGAAACAGATTTCTGTTCCAAAAATGATATCGAAAATTCCTGGTTACACACCTCAAGTTAATGTATTTTCAGGGATGGTTATTGCTATGATTGTCATCACAGGCTTGATTGTGGGTATATTTGTTTATATCATTACCATCCAAAAACTAGGACTTTATGGAATAATGCGGGCTCAGGGAATACAGATCAAAACCATTGTATGGTCTCTTTTCTGTCAAATCTTCTTCCTAGCTGGTATGGGGATCGCTTTAGCCTTGCTTGCTATTGGAGGAGTGATTTTAGTCTTGCCAGCTACCTTCTTTTTCTACCCAAGTTGGATAGCCTACTCTGTCCTAAGTTTGGTGATTTGTTTGATGGCCATGCTAGGTGGTGTCATTTCACTTCCACGCTTGCTAAAGGTGGACCCGATTACTGCGATTGCAGAATAATGAGGAGAATAGTATGACAGCATTGATTGAAATGAATCAAGTGACAAAAACCTACGGGGAAGGAAAGATGACAGTCGTAGCCCTGCATGAGACGAACTTTCAGCTAAATGCGGGAGAGTTCGTAGCTATTGTTGGGCCTTCTGGCTCTGGAAAGACGACTTTTCTAACGACTCTAGGACAACTTCAGGAAGCATCGAGTGGAAAAATTTTAGTTAAGGGGGGAGGAAACAGGCAGTTTGACGGAGAAGGAGAAAACAGGCCTCCGTTTTAGAGAGTTTGGCTTTATTCTTCAGGCTTCAAACTTAATTCCTTTTCTAACGGTCAAGGAACAGCTGGACTTGATAGACAGACTGGATAAGGGAAAAAATAGTAAAAGTGATCGAAAAGAGTTACTTGACTTGTTGGATTTGGAAAAGGTACAAGATCAGTATCCCAAGGCTTTATCAGGTGGCGAACGTCAACGGGCCGCAATTGCTAGAGCGCTTTATAACAATCCAAGCATCGTTCTTGCAGATGAGCCAACAGCTAGTCTGGATACCCAGCGTGCTTACCAAGTAACGGAGATGTTGGCTGCCATTGCCCACGAACAAGGTAGAGGAGTTGTCATGATTACGCACGACACTCGTCTTCTAGATAAGGTGGACCGTGTTTATGTGATGAACGATGGACACCTTACTGAAAAAAGTAGATAACTAATGAAAGAGTGGACTATGTAGAATCAGTTCACTTTTTTAGTGACTAAATTAGATTCTCTTTTTTAAAACAACTTGTATTCATAGATGAATTTGCGGAAATATGGTATAATTTTCCTTATGGAAAAGATTATTATTACAGCAACTGCTGAAAGTATTGAACAAGTTAAACAACTGCTCGAAGTTGGCGTAGACCGGATCTATGTCGGTGAGAAAGATTTTGGCCTTCGTCTGCCAACGACCTTTAGTTATGACGAATTGCGTGAAATCGCTAATCTGGTGCATGATACTGGTAAGGAATTGATCGTTGCGGTTAACGCCCTCATGCACCAAGATATGATGGACCGTATCAAGCCTTTCTTAGACTTTTTGGAAGAAATCAAGACAGACTACATTACGATTGGGGATGCAGGTGTCTTTTACGTAGTCAACCGCGATGGTTATTCATTTAAGACCATCTACGATGCTTCGACTATGGTAACTAGCAGTCGTCAGATAAACTTCTGGGGACAAAAAGCTGGCGCATCTGAGGCTGTTTTGGCGCGTGAAATTCCATCTGCTGAACTCTTCAAAATGCCAGAGATTTTGGAAATTCCTGCTGAAGTTTTGGTTTACGGAGCTAGTGTCATCCATCATTCTAAGCGTCCGCTCTTGCAAAACTACTATAACTTCACGCATATCGATGATGAAAAGACTCGCAAGCGTGACCTTTTCTTGGCAGAGCCAAGTGACCCTGAGAGCCATTATTCCATTTTTGAAGATAATCATGGTACCCACATTTTTGCCAACAATGACCTTGATTTGATGACAAAATTGACAGAATTGGTGGAGCATGGTTTCACTCACTGGAAACTAGAAGGGCTCTACACTCCAGGTCAGAACTTTATTGAGATTGCAAAACTCTTTATCCAAGCGCGTAGCTTGATCCAAGAGGGCAACTTTAGCCATGACCAAGCTTTCTTGCTGGATGAGGAAGTACGCAAGTTACACCCTAAAAACCGTTTCCTTGATACAGGATTCTATGATTACGATCCTGATATGGTTAAATAAAGTAAATGATTCGTTGAGAGAGGGAAGATGCAAACAGTTCTTCTCTCAATTTTTTCTTATTCTCCAATATTTTCAAAGAATTAATAGGCTAGGATGCTCTGTTTGCTGGGATTTTTAATACAAGTAACCTTCTTGAGTTTGAAAATTATCCCATGTTTGCAGGTGCCAAATGGCCCTTTTTTTGGTATAATTTTTTATAATGAAAACGATTGGTAATCGCTATGTTGTGGTTGATTTAGAGGCAACTAGCACAGGTAGTAAGGCTAAAATTATCCAAGTGGGAATTGTCGTGATTGAGGACGGAAAAATCGTCGATCACTATACGACGGATGTCAATCCACATGAACCCTTGGATGCTCATATCAAAGAACTGACAGGATTGACAGACCAACGTCTGGCGCAAGCACCTGATTTTTCTCAAGTTGCCAGAAAAATCTTTGACTTGGTGGAGGATGGGATTTTTTGTAGGCCCCATAAATGTTTCAGTTTGATGCTAAATCTCTTGGCGGAAAATTTTATTTTTTTGAGGGCTATGAACTAAAAAA
>CAKMPG010000105.1:0-16411 GCA_927911355.1 Streptococcus mitis
TTTGGAAGTTGCTCATGCAATTCGATAAAAGTATTCCTTTCCTGATGTATAGCCTGATTATCGGGAAGCATTTTTGGAACCCTGACCTACGGATTTCTATCACTACAGGAGGAGAAAAACTCCTAAAAATACCAAACAGAAGGAGAAAAGCAAGCAATGACTTCACTATACGATTTTTCAGTCTTGAACCAAGACCATCAAGAAACTCCACTAGAGACCTTATCGTGGTAAGGTTCTCTTGGTTGTCAACACTGCTACTGGATGTGGTTTAACGCCCCAGTACCAAGGACTTCAAGAAACTCTATGATCGCTATCAAGAACAAGGTTTTGAGATTTTAGACTTTCCTTGCAATCAGTTTTATGGGACAAGCACCAGGCGGCGCAGAGGAAATCAACGCCTTCTGTAGCCTACATTATCAAACCACCTTCCCACGTTTTGCCAAGATCAAGGTCAACGGTAAGGAAGCAGACCCTCTCTATGTTTGGTTGAAAGAACAAAAATCTGGCCCACTGGGAAAACGAGTCGAATGGAATTTCGCTAAGTTTCTCATTGGTCGTGATGGGCAGGTCTTTGAACGCTTCTCTTCAAAAACAGACCCAAAACAAATTGAAGAGGCGATACAAAAACTACTATAATTTCACAATCTCACTATTATTAGTTCTCCTTTAGCCTAAGAATAGTGGGATTTTTTGATGGGCTTTGACTTAAATAGAAAAACACCCCATGATATGAACCATGAAGTGTTGTAAAAATGATACATTCATAGCAGACAAGGCACTACTGACTGCTATTCTTGACTCCTGAATATGTATAGGTCCTATTTCTGGGACACGCTTTTTCCGTTACCACCCTAAAATAAAAGCTATGCTCCCGCCCATCCTTGGCATTTTCCTTGTTTAAGACAAAGTAATTTTTCTGATTCAAGGCCATGGTGCGTAGGATGTCATCAATCAAGAAAGTCAGAGGTACATTCATGGCAGAGTATTTTTGAAAATCCTCTTCAAAACGAATATAGTCATCTGAAAAATAATTCATCTGCAGTTTGTTTTCATACAGCTCTTTTCTAGTCATAAACTCCCTCCTCCCACAGCCGAATTTCTAGGATATCTGCAACCTCTATCAACCTATATCCCTCGTTTGTCCTAATAGATAGAGTCTGAGGTGATAACTCTTTCACCACACCGATGATAGTCGCCTTCTGCCTCTTTTCCTTAACCACAAAGAATCCCTTTAGCTGGCTAATATAAAGCTGAGAAAGCAAGTGCAACTTCTCATCTGGAGTCAAATCCGTCGAAAAATCAACACGGCTTTTTTCTTCACTGAGCGAACTGGTGTGTTCTGAAAGGTAAAATCCCATCCACTTCTGCATACCTGGATCTTGATAATATCGCGCAGATTGAAAGGGTAAATAAGAACGATCAATCATTTTAATCCATCTAATCCTCCAGCAGAATGTCCCCCAATCAGCTTGCTTCTAGCAAGACTCCTAGAGGCTTCTTCCAGTGCATTGGCTCTTAAAAGGGAAGTGAAACCAAATTGTTCCCGAATGGAGTCAATGGCCGTCTGGAGCCTTTCTTCTTTTTCTAACTTGTCAACATCATCAAAGAGAGATATCAAACCAAAGTACTCATCCACAAATCCTGAATAGTTAACTCCGACACTTCTGACCGCTCCAGAAGTGTATTTGTTATGAAATAACTTCAAAACATAATTCGTTAAGACAGCTGTATTATTGGTCGGTTCGACCTTCATTTGTGTGTGAATAGACGACCTGACCTCCTGTTTAGAGAAACCGACATAGATAGAGACAAGGGTTGTTTTCTTGCCAGACCTTCTCAATCTAATAGCCACCTGCTCCGCCATTTCTCGAAGAATAATTTCAATATCCCGTAGCTTCACGTAGTCTCTCGGCAAGATTTGAGAATTCCCCAAGCCCTTGGATTTGGCTTTATAGGGCTTATGAACATTGCTCTCATCAATCCCGTTGGCATGAAACCACAAACGCAGACCAGCCTGACCCAGAACTTTCTTTAGCTGGTCGGGATTGCTGGTTGCCAATTCCTTGATGGAAAAAATCCCCAGAGCATGCAAGCGTTTCTCCATCCGCCTGCCAATTCCCCAAAAGTCGGTCATCTTGGGAATGGACCAGACCTTCTCTTCCACATCCTGGTAAGACCAGTTGGCCCTCATGGTCGGAGTGTGCTTGGCCTCATTATCCAGAGCCAACTTGGCCAGTAAAGGATTGGCATTTGACATGCCCACTGTAGAGTAGATTCCTGTCTGCCTCCAAATATCCCTCTGAATACGGGCAGAAAGCATATCCAGCTTGTTTTTGCGAGAGAGACTCTTATCTGGGATGAAATAGTTGAGCGAACTAGTCAGGTCAATAAAGCCCTCATCGATAGAGTAAGGATAAATATCATCTGGACTGCCATAGTTTTGAAAGATTCTCTGGATTTCCATATTGACTGCGATGTACTCATCCATCCTGGGTGGCACAATCAAGGTCACTTGAGCCCAATCTTCGATGTAGCGAACATAGTCTGAGTTGGTAGGTAGCCCTTGCTTTCGAGCATTGTAATAGGAAAATTTTCGCGTTTTGATATCAAAAGGCAAATCATAGGCCCGACCAACATTTGACTGGCCAAAAATCTTCTTAAACATGGGAGAGGAGGCTAGGATAAGACCAGTTGAGTTATCCGCGCGACTCATGACACAAAGCGAGGTTTTCAGCGGATGTAAGCCCCTTTTCACGCACTCAACACTGGCATAAAAGGATTTCATATCGACAAAGGCAATGTCACTTTTGGGCTCTCTGGAATAATCAAAGTAGCCCATTGGCTAGCCCTCCATCGGCACAAAGTTCCCAACGATAATCCCCACAATCCGAGGATCTTCCTCATAGGAGATGAAAATATCCTTGTATTTAGGATTGATAGAGACCAGACGCAATCCATTCTCCTCTCGATAGACCCGTTTGATATAGGTCTGGTTGTTGCAAACCACTGCATAAACCGCCCCGTCATAGTCAAATCCTGTCTCTCGAATCAGAGCCACTGAACCATTTTGGTATTTAGGTTCCATGGAGTCCCCAGACACCCATGACGCAAAATCATGAGCCAACTCCTCATTAAAGTAAACCGTATCAAAATTCTGATCATCGTAGACCGAAGCCCCAATCCCTGCTGACATGCGTTCATAAACACGGTACTCGTAGAGGCGCTCTGGCATAGCTGTCACTTTCTGGGCTTGCTCCTCTTGAGATAGGTTGCGAGCATAGTGAACAACCTTCTCCTGCCCTTGCTTGGAGAGGCTATGGTAGAGACGGACAATCTCGATCTGAGTAAAATATCCTTTTGGTACTTTTAAAATATTCTCTAGCTGAAACACCTTCTCCTTGGACGGTTCCTTGACTCCACGTTCCCAAGCTGAGTAAGCCTGAAAGCTAATCCCAAGTTGCTCTGCAATTTCCTTCTGTGTCAGTTTTAACTCTTTCCTCCGAGCCTTTAATTTTTCTGGCTGATACATACTTCACCTCCTATTATGATGATTTAATGGACATTATCTCCCTTAGAAAGACTAATCGATGCTTGAATCCATATTTTTTAAAACTCAACCAATTTGGTTTAGTTTTATTATATAAAAAAAGTAGACAAATGTCCACTAGGAAAAGCAGAAACATCGTGAGTTTTATACTCAATGAAAATCAAAGAGCAAACTAGGAAACTAGCCGCAGGCTGTACTTGAGTACAGCAAGGCGACGTTGACGCGGTTTGAATTTGATTTTCGAAGAGTATTAATCAAACTAAAAGGACCTAGCCCTATACAATACAGAACTAAATCCTTTGAATAAATAATTGATCTAGCTTTTAAAATCCCTACAGAAATTCCAGTTTTTCTCTATTTGATACCGGACATTAGTTTTTCAATACGTGGAACGTAGAAGAGTAAGATAATACCGAATACAATCGTAATTCCTCCAACAATTCCATAGTAAGCTACTTCAGTTTCGCTTGTATAAAATTTTACAATTTGAGCATTGATAGCTTGGGAAGCTGCATTACTCAAGAACCAGATAGACATCATTTGTGCTTGGAAGGATTTTGGTGCCAGCTTATTAGTAACTGATAGACCAATAGGCGAAATCAACATTTCCCCCACAATCACAATAGCCCAACTCATAATCAACCAGAAAGGACTGACCTTAACATCTGTCCCAAAGATCATCCCTGGTAACATCATCCACAAGAAGGATAAACCTGCTGCAAATAAACCGTAAGCAAATTTCTTAGAAGAGGACGGTTGCTTTTTACCCATTTTCCCCCACAACCATGCAAAAATCGGCACATAAATCATAATGAAAAGTGGAAGTTACTTTGAAAAATCACCTTTAAAAATTTGCTCTTGTTTAGTTTAAAAATGTTCCAAACCTTGAAACATACTTATCCTTTCCTCTTCAGTAAACAAAAACATCCCTATGCCAAACTTGTAATTACTAAAATACAAGCCAATAAGCATAGAGATGTAAAACCATTACACATTAAATAATTGAAATTGTGTACGAAATGTCTCAATTAGTTTTTCGCTAGTAAATATCATTTCCAACAAACGCCCTCTCAATTCCTTATCCTGATGATGCAAGATATTCATTAACTCATGAGAATTTTTGGCATTGATGAATTGATTTAACAATCTATCTTTTAATTCATATGGAAGAGAAGCAGTCTTTAGTAGTCTAAAAACTTCGTCATTTAGGGATGTCCTTTTATGATCTTTACATTCAAATCTAGCTGTATCATTCTTATTTGGCAATTCAATTATAGACACATTCGTTCCTTTAAAATGAATTCTATGCCTTCTATTACTTGGAACGATACTAGAATCTCCTTGTAATGTTAACTCTACCATCCCCATTTC
Source organism: Streptococcus mitis (assembly GCA_927911355.1). Taxonomy (GTDB): domain Bacteria; phylum Bacillota; class Bacilli; order Lactobacillales; family Streptococcaceae; genus Streptococcus; species Streptococcus mitis_DD. The sequence continues at coordinate 4,919 of CAKMPG010000105.1, forward strand.
CCAGTTGATTGATAATCTTGTTTTATATCTTTGACCATTTTGATCTTCAATCATTTCAAAAGAATGTTGTTTGCCTGGGAATACATACCAATCTACAATTTCAGGTAAATCAACACCCATATCTATCTCGGAACCAACCAAAGGAATGATTGCACCACTTTTTGCAAACACAGGTATCGTCGAAATGTCTCTATAAACACTTAACTTCACACCACCTGTGTACTTTTTCTCTGAAAAGAAGTCATACCATTCACCTTCAGGGAACCATACATCCACTTTTGCAGATTGGAATGCCAAATCCATCTTTTCTACAATGGGAGCCACCATCAGTTCTGTTCCAAAAAAGTATTGATTTGGAACATTATAGCTCTCATCATTCTCTGGGTAGAAATAATACATTGGGCTGATTAATGGGGCACCTTCCTCGTGTGTCTTTACATTCATAGTATATAGATAGGGAATCATCTGATGTCTCAAACGAAGGTATTTCTTCATAATCTTAGATGTTGTTTCTGAAAAAAACCAAGGTTCTTTACTATTAAAGGGACTTCTAGAACTATGTAAGCGAGTAATCGGACTAAAAACGCCAAACTGTAGCCATCTGGTTTGTAGCTCTTCGTCATAATCCCCTAGCATGTGTCCACCGATATCATGACTCCACCAACTATAACCGATATTAGATGCTGTCGCTGTAAAATAAGGTTGAAATCTTAAGGAATTCCAACTAATAATAGTATCTCCTGAAAAACCAACAGGGTAGCGGTGACTACCCGGCCCTGCATATCTTGATAAAATCAAACCACCTTCTGCATTTTTACAACTATCCTGATAATGATAATGGTTTAAAAGCCATAGTGGATCCAACATGCCTTGTGTCCCTTGTTGCCAGTCAATCCACCAAAAAATCTACTCCCTGCTTTTCTAGCTCATAATGAACATCTTTAAAGTAAGCTTCCCTAAAAGAAGGATTAAAAAAATCAAAAATAGCAGGTTCTTCTAGTTCTACATTTAACCCCAATCGTTTGGCAACTCGAGGATAAGCTTCTTCATAAGCCCGTATACCATCAGCAGGATGGACATTTAAGGAGAGTTTTAACTTTCTATCATGAAGTTGTTGCAATAACTGTTCTGGATTAGGTATTAAGTTTCTATTCCAACTATATCCTGTCCAGCCACTTCCAAAACGGGCTGGAATGTCAGTTATATGCCAATCCATATCTAAAACACCAATAGATAATGGAATTTTCTCTGTTTCAAATCTGTCTATTAAATCCAAGTATTCATCCGACGTATAAGGCCAATACCTACTCCACCAATTACCTAAAGCATATCTTGGCAACAAAGGTGTTGAACCAGTCAAATGGTAAAAGTCTCTGATTGCTCCTCTATAATCATGCCCATAGGCAAAGAAATACAGGTCAATTTGATTTTCTCTCTCAATATAACCAGACTGTTCATCCCAAATAAATCCTTGAGAATCATCCAATAAGGCTATACCATTCCGGCTAATAATTCCATCTTCTAACGAGATTGCTCCATCTGCCTCATCCAGAGTCCGAGCTGTTCCTTTTAATGTTTCAATAGATTCACCAAAATACCAGCGACTACCATAGACAGCAAAATTTCCTTTTAATTCTATAAATAGATTTTCGGCGTTAAATTCTCCTTTATTAAAGTGCAGATGAAAATAGTCCGTCATAATATCTAGTACGTTTGATGTCTCGATATAATCTAACGAAACTTGACCAAAATCTCTATTATAGATAAGTTGTGTAGTTCTATCCTCAAAACTTCCAGTTTGAGAGTATTCTAACCTTACTAGCTTGGCTGTTAATACAGAGATTCGATAAAACTCTCCCTTAAAAATTTTCAATTTGTTTCCTCCTTTTAGTAAATTGCTTTACTTTATCAAACATTTTATTCGTTATCATTACATTCATCAATCCGCAAAAAGCAAAGCCTCCAAATGTAAATACGTAAATAGCTGTTAAAACCCGTTCTGGACTACTGAAACTCATATACAGTACAGAAATATTAAATAAAACCAACATGATAGCTTGTATTGGATTTAAAATACAAATTAATACGCTATTTACAATACTATTTTTAGATTATCTTAAATAGACCAATATAGGGAAAAACAACACTCATAAAAAGTATTATAACAAATAAAAAGGGCAACACTAACAATAAACTATACTCTGAAAGTAAACTTGAATAGCCCCAAAGACAATAGTTCACATATAAAAGTAATTCTATTAGGAGGATAAACAACCAAATAAAAGTTGATTGTTTAAAATTTGTCTAAAGATCCGAAAATAATGATAAGCAATATCGGTATCTTTACCTTTTAAAATACGATACCACATTGTCGTAAGAGAAGTTAGTGATGCCCCAATTGTAACTATTGGAATACAACTAACAATAAATAGAGTATTTAAAAATAATTAAATCTGTCAAAAAAGTTAAAATTCTAACCATTTTTCCATCTAATGAAAATAATTTTTGCATAATAGATATCTCCATAAAATCGATTGTCTTAACTCTATATTTTAGAATGTCAGTTGTACAAAAAATATTACCTAAATTATTAAAAAAATATTTCCAAATTTCTTTAAAAAATTAGAATAAAGGAAGCGAGATAATTTGATGTTATCAGTCTCGCTTCCTATAAATGGCTAGTCCCTTGTTCATACAACCAAGAGTTCATATAAAATATTACTCTTTTACTTCTTTTTGGTAACGATTATATGCTTCCTGTTGAATCTTCATAAATTCGTCCAATCCCATATTCTTAAGAGTTTCTTTGTATGAGTCCCATTCTTTTTCTATGCCGCCTTCAACTACCCATTTAGATGCTTGTTGTTTGACATAAGATTCAATACTCACATAGATTGATGATAATTTGTTAAGTTCTTCTTGTGAATAAATCACATTAGGGTAAGCTGGTAACGCAAATTGTTTCAAATCTTGGTCCATCTTCAATTTCAATCCATCACCTTGTGTTTGATCGATTTCTACGCGACTATTGATATCATCGCTTACGTATTTAGGACCAAAATCTCGAAGTGAATTAATCCATGCCCATTCATCAGCTGATTTACCATCTTTAGGAGGTAACACTTTAAACTTATCACCATTCTTTTCAGTAGCTATTCCAAATGATCCATAGAAATTCTGAATACTTGCTTCATCTGTGTATAATTTATCCAACCATTTCAATAATTTAGCAGGGTTTTTGCTCTTATTTGTAATCAAAATTTCATTTCGACCATAGTTGTAATGATCTGGATCAGAAAAGACATATTGTTTACCATCCATACCTTTTAAAGCAGGTAGAGCAATATACTCACTTGAATGTAAGCCAAACGTTGCATCTGCTGTCCAACCACTAGAAACACCTACTCTAGATACTCCCTTATCCATACGTTTTGCTACACTCATAGAGGTATCTTCTGTAAAGATTTCCGGATCAATCAAACCTTTTTTATAAGATTCGTGCATTGCTGCAATCCCTTGTTTATAACTTTCTTCTGTACGAAGGTAGACTGGTTTTCCATCTTTTACAGACATTTCATATGTATTATCTGCCCCTAAACGATTATTGAACGGAAGAATATATGAGAATGTTGGATCAAAGTTTCCTGCTCCGAATGGAATTTCATCAGAAGCGTCTCCATTTCCGTTCGCATCTTTATCCTTAAATTCTTGTAGTACTTTTACTAAATCATCATAAGTTTCTGGAACCTTTAATCCTAAATTATCCAGCCACTTTTTATTAATAAATAGCTGATTAGCTACAGTAGGACGCATCGGTAATTTTTTAGGTAGACTGTAGATATGACCATCTGGTGAAGTAATCATAGCTTTAATCTTAGGTTCTTTCTCCATAGCCTTAGTTAAATTTGGCATGTTTTCTTTGATTAAATCTTCCAATGGAATAAATAAAGATTGGTTCTGAGCAATTTCTGAATCTGTAAAAGCATTTGAACCTAAAAATGCATCTGGTAAATCTCCACTAGCAACCAACACAGATTTCTTATCTGCCCAATCTGCAGCTACAAGTGTATCCCATTTAACATCGATACCTGATTCTTTGGCAGAATCAGTTAGAAAACCTTTATGATAATCTTCCCCCCAGTCAGACCAACGAACAGTTGTGATTTTATAAGAATCTTCTCCAGACTTATCATCCTTATTCGCATTATTAGAATTTGCACAGGCTGTTAAGCCAGCAAGTGTAACTGTTCCTAAGAACAAATATGTAAATGATTTATTTTTCATGTTTTTCTCCTATTCTTTCAACGCGCCAATCATTACGCCTTGATTAAAATATTTTTGAACAAAGGGATATAGCAACATTATCGGAGCGGTTGAAATAACAATTGCTGCATATTTCATCATATCGGCTTTGATACGAAGATCTGATGCAACTTCTCCTGTTGCTTGCGATTGTAACATTTGATTACTAATTAGTAAACGTCGTAAAATTAATTGCAATGGTTGTAAATTTTCATTCGTTAAATAAATTAAAGCATTAAACCACGAATTCCAAATACCAACTGCGGTCCAAAGTCCAATAACTGCTATAATAGCTTTTGATAAAGGAACGACTATCTTAATAAAATAACGAATTGTACCACATCCATCAATTTGCGCAGCCTCCCACATCCCGTCTGGAATACTATTATTAAAGAAAGTTCTAGCAACAATAATATTGTATGATGAAACCGCAAAAGGTATTACCATTACCCAAAATGTATCAATTAGGCCAACATTCTTTACTGTTAAGTAGGTAGGAATCAAGCCACCTGATACGAACATAGGGATTATGTATAGAATACTCATCCATTTTCTACCAACTAATTCTTTTCTAGATAAAGCATAACCAGCTGGAATATTGACTACTAAAGCAACTAAGGTACCAACAACAGTATATAAAATGGTATTTAGATAGCTACGTAAGAATAAAGGTTGTTGAATAAGACGTAAATATCCATCTAATTTCCATTCTCTAGGAATAAACCATACCTTTCCATTTGCAACATCTGAAGGATTACTAAAAGATGCAATCACTACAAACCATAACGGATAAACAATTAACAGGATAAGGAAAATTGCTAAACCATAGGTAACTATATCAAATAATAATTCAGAGTTTGTTTTTCTTGATTTATGAAACCATTTCACCTTGAGCACTCCTTCCTTTAAAAAAGACCCGTTCTAGTATATCTTTTCGAGAACCAGTTAACAGATAACAAAATTATTAGATTGACTACGGTGTTAAATAACCCTATAGCTGTCGAATAACTATACTGAAAGTTCACCATACCAACTTTATAAACATAGGTCGAAATTATCTCACTTCCTGCTAAATTAAGTGGATTCTGTAGTAGTAACACTTTCTCAAAACCTACACTTAATAAACTACCTGCTCTTAATATTAGTAAAATCATAGCAGTTGGCAAAAGTAATGGTAATTCTATATGCCTAATTTTTTGTAATCTAGAGGCACCATCCATAGTTGCAGCCTCATAATATGTAGGATCAATTGCAGAAAGCGCTGCTAGATAAATAATACTATCCCAACCAATATGTTGCCATACATCACTCCAAACATAAACACCTGCAAAATTACTAGGTTTTGATAAAAAATCTGGAATAGTAATTCCAACAGACTTAAATACATTCGCTAACAAACCACTAGTAGGAGATAAAAATAATATAATCATCCCACACATAACCATTGTAGAGATAAAATGGGGTAAGTAAGTTGTCACTTGAAATATTTTTCTAAATTTCCCAACTCTTAACTGATTACTAATGATAGCTAGTATAATAGGTAAGGGGAATCCTACTACAATACTATAAAGTGAAATTTTTAATGTATTGAACATAGTTGTCCCGAATTGGAATGATGAGAAAAATTGAGTAAAGTACTTAAATCCTACCCACTGACTAGCAAAGATACCATTGGCTGGTGAATAGTCTTTAAATGCAATAATTAGTCCCAACATGGGAATATAGGAAAATAAAATTAATAGCAATATTGAAGGAAAAAGTAATATATATAACGGAATACTATGCTTTAATTTTATTTTATGAAGTTGAGATGCTACTTTCATGTTTTTCCTCCCATCTGATTTTCTACGATTATTTTACACCATATAGAATTCCCTTAATAGAACTTTTTGGACTAGGTTTATCAATTTTTCAGTTTTTTAATTTTAAAAACTATTACTTTTCCGACATCTTGATAAAACATATCTGTTTTGTTACATGATATCGTATTTTCAAAGTGCTATAATTTTAAGAGGAGAATAGTATATGAAATTAAATCACGACTTATCAAAAAAACATTCCATTCATTTTTTCTTTAAACTCCTACTTGTACTACTATTGATAAATATTTTAATCAATATTGCTATGAGTAACATAACCAGAAATTTTATTAAAAACCAAAATATAGTACACCTACGTAGTTCAATTGAAATTTATGCTGATTCTGTTAATGAGAAATTGCATTCTGTAGAACGCTTTATGTACTCAACAATAACGCATAATGAATCTTTAGAGAAATTAAATCATGTACAAACGTTTCTTGAGTATCAAGAAAATCTTAAAAAAAGTTCAAACTAGCTTTACAGAGTTTGAATATCAAAATGAAACTCATATGACATTCTTATTAGAAACCGATAGTACTGATCATTTTATAAATGTCTCCAATCTTTATATTCCATATGAAGATTATTTACTGTTAAAAACATATCTAAAATCACTAAGTAGCGATATAAGTGACCGTAAGTGGAAAAATGTAACTACTAAAAACAGCGAATACTTAGTTAAATCTGTTCATTACGAAGGAAAAATCATTTATGCCGTCATATCTTCAGAAGATATCCTAAAACCTCTCAATAAACTTAATATTGGTAATAATGGTAAACTCTCCCTAAAAGAGCCTAACAATATACCGTCCTCTAATTACCTAATTCATGCCCAAAATGAAAAAACGCATTTACCTTTCGATATTTATGTTTTAGTCGATTATGCCGAAGTCTTTAGAAATATCACACTCTTAGAAGTATTTTTATCAGCTGTTCCTATCATTATCACCATTTTATCAATCATCATTATCCTGTATATTCGTCAATGGATGATTAAACCAATAACAAGACTCACTGAGCGACTCTCTCAACTTGGGGACTCCATCCCCCCTTCTGAATTTTTTATATCTGAAGGTATACTAGAAATTGATAAGGCAAATGATAAACTTAATAAAGTAATATTTGATATGCAAGAATTAAAAATACGAGAATACCATTCACAACTAGAACTTAAGAAGATAGAACTTAATTATCTAAAGAACCAAATCCGTCCGCATTTCTACTTAAATATGTTATCAATGATTCATAGTATGCTTCAAACAAAAAACTATAAGGAAATTGAAGAATTAACTATCCTAACTTCAAATTATCTCCGTCATTTATTTATGGCTAATCAAGATTTTTCAGAACTTAAAGATGAAGTTCAGCATATTAAAGATTATTTAGAAATACAACGAATTCGATATGGAAATAGCATCTACTTTTCACTAGACTACAATTCTGATTTACAAAATACTCTTGTCCCATCATTACTTTTACAAACATTTATTGAAAACACAATCAAACACGGTTTTTCATTTCAGAATTTATTTACAATTTGCTATCGATAAAAAAAGTAAAAAACTGAGAACTCAGATTATATTCAGATTTGTATCGAGGATAATGGTCCAGGTTTCTCTGAAGAAATTTTATCAAAACTAAATCAGAAACAGTCTCTAATAACAGAAGATGGACATCATATTGGGATCACAAACACCATCGAACGTTTAAATCTTCTCTATCCTAATGACTATACTATTACATTTAAAAATAATGAAGAAGGTGGGGCTAAAATTCTTTTACTCATTCCATACAAGATTATAGACGGAGGTTATAATGAACATCTTATTAGTTGATGACGATCGTTTTATCATTGAAGCTTTACGAGAGAAAATAAATTGGGATAAACTACACATTGACATTGTTTATGTTGCCTATAGCCTCTCTCAAGCTCAAAATATTATTAGAGAGCATCCTATTGATCTCATGATAAGCGATATAGAAATGCCTCAAGGCAGCGGCCTCGAACTCTTATCTTGGATTAGAAATGAAAAATATGATATAAAAAACAATTTTTTTTAACTAATTACGCCGACTTCAACTATGCTCAAAAAGCAATTGAATTGCAAAGCTTCGAATACTATCTAAAACCCATTAACTTTGAAAAATTAGAATTTATTATTCAAAAAGCCATTAGTAAAATTGAGAATCATAACTTAAATGGAAAAAATGATTCGCTTTTACAAATAGAAGATAATTTCTGGTATGATTACCTTAGAAAACCTCAAATTTCTCGCATTGATGAACTAGAAAACATAGCGAGCAAACAAGATTTTATTCTTAAAAAACACCAGTATTTTTTCCTTGCAGTTTTAACAATTAATCTTAATGAAGAAGATTATTCTATAGAAACTCCATCATGGACTTCTCAACTAAAAAGAGAACTTCAAAGAATTTCACAACCTTCTTATAAACTGATAAGTTTGTTTAAGATGGAAAGCCAGGTTGATCAATATGTTTGTCTTTTTAGAGTAGACTCATCAAAACGTAGTGACAAATTAGCATGTGAGATTCATTCTCAAATTTCTAATAACTTTAGTAAATGCTCCAACATTATATATAAGAGTTGCCATAAAATATCCGATGTTTTATTTCATACTAAAGAACTCTACACTTATAATGAACAATATGTTTCTTATTGGGATACTATTACATGTGTTCCACATAGTTTTCCAACTTCTTTCAAAACAGAAACTCTTTCAATTGCGTTTTTAGATAGCTTAAGCGAATATGAATTAAGAGAAAAAATTAATTCACTCGTCTATAATTCTCAAATCCCTACTTTCACGCTACAACAAATTTTACTAGATTGGACTCAACAAATAGGAATATATCTAGATCAAAAAGGAATTTCGGCACATAAATTGTTCCAAAACAGCACTCATGATTTCTTATTCCAACGACGCTTTCATTCAATTGAATCTTTTCAGGATTACTTTGATTATTACTGGTCACATGCTAAGAAATTTGCAACAAACATTGAAAACCAGAAAAATAGTATTCAACGCATTGTCGAATACATAGATCATCACTACTATGAGGATATAAATCGTTCTATATTAGCAGATATGGTTTACCTCAGTGCAGATCATTTAGCTAGAATTTTTAAAAAAGAAACTGGAGAAACTCTTGTTAAATATATAACGGATAAGCGCATTAATGCTGCTAAATCTCTCCTATCTCAAACCAATATCTCGATATCACAAGTATCTTGTCAAGTAGGGTATGATAATTATTCTTACTTTACTAAAATTTTTAAACAAAGGACTGGACTTTCTCCTGGAGATTACCGTAAAACATATCAAAATAAAATGTAAGCAATTTAAATCATTGAAATGATAAGTAAAATTCAAGATTTGTAGTAATTTTTGAAATTCTACAGTTTTTCCAAAGATAAGTTAAATGATAATTTTTTAGATTATCATCAGCACAATATCTTTCAGTCCAACATAGCTCCAAAAATTTCTTTAAAATTGTTGATAAGGCAACTTCTTAAAAAGTCAGTTTGAAAAGAAAATCCAGTAAATATTTCTAGGATAAAACGTATACTATCAAGCTTTTACTGAACAACCTTGATCATATGCGTTTTATTATGGAAATATTTGCTTCATTTTCTCCTGAAATAGAGTTTATTCTATCCTATTTTCTCTTTTTCTAATGACTTACTTCAGGTTCTTTCCTCTTGGAAAAAACAACAAAGATATGAACTAGCAAAGTTTGGCATCATCAGTAATCCAGAACAATTTGTTTTTACATATATCGACACAAAAGGAAACATCAACAAGCCTTTACATGCTGACTATCTAAACAATAAAATGAAAAATATCAGAAAGCGATATAAAGAACTAGCACATGTTACACCTCATAAACTGCAACATACAGGAACGACACTTGCAAAACAAGCAGGACTCTCACTCGAAGCTATTTCAGAAGCTTTAACTCACAGTGATAAAGAAGTAACTAAGACTTATGTCAACACTTCAAATGTCATTCCAATGGCTGTTGGAGAGATTGCTTATCGCAATCTTAAAAAGTAATGGTGTGAATTTTACTAAAAATCATCAAAAAAACACCCCATGGTGTGAACCATGAAGTGTTGTAAATGCTGTATTGTAGCTGGTTCTTAACGTTTTGAGAACTGGCTAGCTTTACGAGCTTATATCTTAAGATCTGGTTTTTCTACATTATGATATTTATGGTAAATTATCACTGAAATCAAGTTCTTTTAAGAGATAAATCCTCAATTTTTACATATATAATCCTTTTAAAAATCAAGAAGTTATCACTTTTTAGTTTTCGGAGCTTATGTAGTTGAGAAAGAAATACAATAAAATTAATAATACAACATCCCCTAACAATTACTGACCGTTAGGGGATATTTCTATTCACCGAATATATTTTACATTCTTGTATTCATTAACTTCGTCAAAGATCATTCTTCGTCTTCTTTTTTACTTAAAATGAAGAAGCCTAATCCAAAAAGAATTGAACTTGTTGCTACAGATAAGAGTCCTAAACTATTTGCCGTACCAGTTTTCGGCAAGGTTGTTTGAGTTTCTTTCTGTTTCACTTCATCTTTTTCTGGTTTAGCATGTGTTTCATTTGTAGAAATATGAAGAGCATCTGGAGTCTGTTCAGGTTTCACATTATCATTGTTTGAGTTACTCCTGAAGAGGCAACTTTTCTAAAGATATGTGTAACTACTTCTCCATTTTCATCTACTTCAGTTCTTACAAATTCATAACCTTCGATTTCACCATGTTCAAATGCTTCATTTTCCTCACCTAATACTTTAGGAGTTTTCGCATCTGCTGGTTTCAACTCATTACCGTTTTCATCAACCCATTTAGTAATAATCAGTTTAACTTTTGGTAATTGAGCTGGTTCTGGAAGTTCACCATTTATAGCAATGTTCCCATTAAACTCTGAGAACTCATGAGTTGGTGCATCCGGTGTACTTGTTCCACCCATAAACTCAGGAATATCTACACTTGGTGGTATGATGAGGTTTCCATTTCCATCTACACCAGTCGATCCAATTGGGTCTGTGTATTCTGGCACTTCACTTATTGGTGCATCCGGTGCGTTTACACCTCCTGTGAAGTCTGGTGCTTCTGGTTGTGTTTCTGGAGTGCCTTTAGCATTTATTTGACGGACAGTCAGCTTCACTTCAACTTCTTCGCTTGTGCCATCTGGGTAACGAACGATCACTGTTCCGGATACTTCGCCTGGTTGTCCTACGGCTGTATTTGGTGCGCCATCTTTCCATTCAAACGTTGTTTTCGGTGGT